>JASLDM010000027.1 GCA_030151565.1 Flavobacterium sp.
TCCTATTTATTTAGATCTGCCTGAATTGAGTTACTATATATTAGGAATGAGTCTTATTTCTGCATTAGGAAGCATACTTAGCGCAGGACTTTTAGAAATGGTTGCCAATGCTTTTCAAGATAAAAAGGTAGTTTTAAAAACCGCTTTTAAATACTTTTTTCACAAAATAGGTCTTTATATTTTAGTTACCCACTTTGGAATCACCATTCTTTTTACAAGTTTATCACTAGTACTTCAAATGCAAGAACTTTCATTAGTTGCTTTAGCAATTAATTGGATTCTAAATGCTTTGACAGCCTTAGTTACACCGCTATTAATCTTTGATCGCTTAAACCCAATTCAAGCCATCAAATACAGCGTTCAAATTGTAAACAAACAACCTTTCACCATTATCACGACCTTGCTTTTAAGCAGCTTTCTTATTGGTGCTGGTGCCTTATTTTTTATTGTAGGTTTATTCTTTAGCTTACCTTTTATCTACTGTATTTACTTCGCTTTGTACAATCAAACGATTGGTTTTGACGAGGCATCTAAATCAGAAGAAGCTTAAATACAATTCTTTACAAGGTTCTTTTAAAGCATTAGAAGAACCTTGTAATTCATATACTACGCTGGCTTACCCCAACCATCCTTCTCTATCCAAACTTCGGTACTGAATAGCTTCAGCAATATGCGATGCGTCAATCGTTTCTTTTTTATCCAAATCTGCAATGGTACGCGCCACCTTTAAAATACGATCATACGCACGAGCAGATAAATTTAAGCGTTCCATAGCCTTTTTAAGCAAGTCTAGCGAAACCTCATCAAGATCACAATATTTGCGTAACAATGGTGTTGTCATTTGCGCATTATAGTGAATTCCAATAGCTTCTTTAAAGCGTTCCGATTGTATTTTTCTAGCCTCAATAACCCGACTTCTAATAGCAGTACTAGGTTCTGCCAAAGTCCTATCAGAGAGCTTTTCAAAAGGCACAGGATTCACTTCTATATGCAAATCAATCCGATCCAAAAGGGGTCCTGAAATTTTATTGATATACCGTTGCATTTCCGATTGAGAAGAACGAACAGGTGCATCTGGATCGTTAAAGTATCCTCCTGGACTAGGGTTCATACTAGCCACCAACATAAAGGACGAAGGATACGTAATGGTGAATTTTGCCCGTGCTATGGTTACCTCCCGATCTTCTAAAGGTTGCCGCATAACTTCCAAAACCTCTCTCTTAAACTCAGGTAATTCGTCTAAAAATAAGACTCCATTATGCGCCAAAGAGATTTCTCCTGGTTGCGGATAACTCCCACCTCCTACTAAAGACACTGAAGAAGCCGTATGGTGTGGACTCCGAAAAGGGCGATGATGCATCAAGGTTAAGTCCTTTACCTTACCAACAACACTGTGAATTTTAGTCGTTTCCAAGGCTTCATCAAGCGTCATAGGAGGCAGAATACTAGGCAGTCGTTTAGCCAACATCGTTTTACCAGATCCAGGTGGTCCAATCAAAATAATGTTATGCCCACCCGCTGCAGCAATCTCCATACATCGTTTGATGCTTTCTTGGCCTTTCACATCTTTAAAATCAGCTTCCATTTGGGTAGTTGCTGCTTGTTCAAAAACAGCTTCTAAATCAATCTTCGTGGGTGTTAAGGTTGTTTTCCCTTCAAAAAAAGCAACTACCTCCTCTATATTTTTCACCCCATAAATAGCAATACCATCCACAATGGCAGCCTCCATAGCATTCTGATACGGAAGAATAAACCCCTTAAATCCTTCCTCTTTCGCCTGAATAGCAATAGGCAAAGCTCCTTTTATAGCTTGTAATCCACCGTCAAGTGATAACTCCCCCATAATCACATAATCCGCTAAATCCGTAGCTTGCAATTGCCCAGAAGCCTGCAAAATACCAATCGCCAAGGTCAAATCATAGGCCGACCCTTCCTTTCGCAAGTCAGCAGGTGCCATATTTACCGTAATCTTTTTCCCTGGAAACTTAAATCCAGTATTCTTCAGCGCAGCCGCAATCCGATAGCTACTTTCCTTAATCGTACTATCGGGTAATCCCACCAAATGATATCCAATCCCTTGATCGATATGTACTTCAACCGTAATAGTTGTCGCATCTATTCCAAAAACGGCACTTCCATATATTTTTGTTAACATAATCGACGTATTTGTATTAAAAATAGCAATTATTAATTGGCGAGCACTATGAAAAACAAAATTTAATCTTCCTTTTCAATACAAAAAACTATTTGTTAACATTATTTTATGTAGAACAGCTCCCCGAAACGGGTACACATCACGAAAACCGCAACAAAAAGCAAAAGCCAAACAATTTATTGATTTACAACTAATTAAATCGTAAATTCCAATCACAATCCTCAAATGGCACTAAGATTGGATATACACTATGAAATAAAAAGAACCTTTTCTAACAACATAATTCAATTACCAGTATGATTACAAATAAAAAAACACTTTTGGTAGGTTTATCAGCGATGATTATGATCGGAACCTTAGTATTAATCAACAGTTGCAACATCGGCTCTTCAAAGCCATTAGATCCAAAAGACAATGCACTTGCATTACCCGTTATAACCATTGATACCGCTACAGCGATAACCGTTAAAGATTATATAGGAACCATCGAAGGAAAAGTGAATGTAGAAATTCGCCCACAAGTCGAGGGGTTATTAGAAGAAATATATGTAGACGAAGGAGCTTTTGTAAAAGAAGGTCAACCGCTATTTAAAGTAAATGCACAGCCGTACCAAGAACGCTTAAACAATGAGGTAGCAACAGAGAATGTTGAAAAAGCAAAACTAAAAAATGCCAAGTTGGAGATTGACCGTTTACAACCGCTTATCGACAACGAAGTGATTGCTGAAGTACAACTAGAAACAGCCAAGTCTAACTATGAGATTGCCAGAGCTTCATTAGCGAAAGCCTCTGCAGCGGTTGCAAGTGCACAAATCAACTTGGAATACACCATCATCAAAGCGCCAGTAAGTGGCTATATCGGGAGAATACCAAAGCGAATTGGAAACTTAGTAGCCAAAAATGACAGCCAACCGTTAACCGTACTTTCAGACGTAAGTGACGTGTATGTTTACTTTGGTATGAGTGAATCAGACTTCTTGTATTTCACCAAAAACACAGAAAAAACAGATAGTTCTAAAATCACGGCTTCTGGACAAATCTTACCCGAAGTATCCTTGATCTTAGCAGATGGTCACGAATATCCAGAAAAAGGAATGGTAGATGCGGTAAATGGTCAAGTAAACCGTAGCACTGGAGCTATTTCACTACGTGCTACTTTTCCAAACTCACAAGACATTATGCGTTCGGGTAACTCTGGAACCGTAAAGTTGCAAGAAACCAAACACGAAGTTATTCTAGTTCCACAAGTAGCGACATCGTCTATTCAAGACAAAACCTTTGTGTATGTATTGGACAATGAAAGCAAAGTAAAATTACAAACTATAGAAGTAGACGGAGTGTCTGGCGCTAACTATATTGTAACCTCTGGTTTAAAAAGAGGTGACCTTGTCATCAAAACAGGTTTTGACAAACTTACAGAAGGAATGTATGTAAAACCAGTACAATAAACCAACCCGCAACGAACTAACGTATACCTAAAAAGATATTTATGCTAAAAGCTATTATAACACGTCCTATCCTATCTACAGTTATCTCCATTATGTTTATACTCTTGGGATTGGTAGGACTTACGATGCTCCCCATAACACGTTTTCCTGAAATAGCACCTCCAAGTGTATCGGTTTCGACTTCTTACCCTGGTGCAAATGCAGAAACAGTAGCACAAAGTGTGCTTTTACCTATTGAGGAAGCTATTAATGGAGTGGACAATATGACCTATATTACTTCAAAAGCAAGTAATAGTGGTTCAGGTACTATCAGTGTGTTTTTTGAAGC
>JASLDM010000064.1 GCA_030151565.1 Flavobacterium sp.
AAACACGGGACTGCTCCCTTTTCTAAAATAAAAACAGAAGATTATAAACCCTCTTTTGAAAAAGCAATCAACGAAACTAAAGAGGAGATTAATGCTATTACTTCAAATACTGAAGCTCCTACTTTTGAAAATACAATAGAAGCTTTAGCGTATTCTGGGATGAGTTTAGATATTATTTCTAATATCTTTTTCAACCTAAACTCAGCGGAGACTAATGATGATATGCAAAAGATTGCACAAGAAGTTGCTCCTTTACTTTCTGCTCTTAGCAATGATATCTCTTTAAATGAAGAATTGTTTAAACGTGTGAAAACGGTATATGAGCAAATCGACAACTTGAACTTAAATACAGAACAAAAAACACTATTGACTAAAAACTACAAAAGTTTTGTAAGAAATGGTGCTTTGTTACCTGAAGATAAAAAAAATAGACTGCGTGAAATAGATGCAGCATTATCTAAGACATCGCTTACTTTTGGAGAGAATGTGTTGGCAGAAACACATAAATACCAACTAAATATTACAGATAAAAAAGACCTTGCTGGTTTACCTGAAGGAGCTATTGAAGAAGCAAAAAGCTTAGCGGAACAAGAAGGTAAAGAAGGTTGGATATTTACTTTAGACTACCCAAGCTATATTCCATTTATGACTTATGCTGATAATAGAGCATTGAGAAAAGAAATGGCTATTGCTGCAGGTAAAAAGGCTTTCCAAGATAACGAACACAACAATGAAGCTAATGTGCTTAACATTGTAAAATTACGCCACGAAAGAGCTAATTTATTAGGGTACAAAACACACGCTCACTTTGTGTTAGAAGAGCGTATGGCACAATCTCCGGATAAAGTGAATGCTTTTTTAAATGAGTTATTGGCAAAAGCTAAACCAGCTGCAGATAAAGAATTTGCAGAGCTTACTGCTTTTGCAAAAAAATTAGATAATATCGACCAATTAGAAAAATGGGATGGTTCATACTATTCTGAAAAACTGAAACAAGAACGCTTTAGTTTAGATGATGAGTTATTAAAACCTTATTTCCAATTAGAAAATGTATTGGATGGTGCTTTCCAAGTAGCTAATAAATTATACGGATTAACTTTTACTGAAGTTCTAGATATAGACAAATACCACCAAGATGTAAGAACATTTGAAGTAACAAATGACAAAGGAGCGTTTGTTGCTGTGTTCTACTCTGACTTCTTCCCACGTAAAGGAAAGAGAAACGGAGCTTGGATGACGTCTTTCAAAAATCAATACGTTTTAAATGGCGTGAATGAAAGACCTCATATTTCTATTGTCTGTAATTTTACTAAACCTACGGCTACAAAACCATCATTATTGACATTTAATGAGGTTACTACTTTATTCCACGAGTTTGGACACGCTTTACACGGAATGTTAGCTAATACAACATATCCAAGTTTATCGGGAACTAATGTATTCTGGGATTTTGTAGAATTACCAAGCCAGATTATGGAAAACTGGTGTTTTGAAAAAGAGGCTTTAGCATTATTTGCAAAACACTACCAAACAGGAGAGGCTATTCCAATGGAATTAGTTGAAAAAATCAAAGAAAGTGCAAGCTTCTTAGAGGGAATGGCAACGGTACGTCAATTGAGTTTTGGATTATTAGATATGGGATGGCACGGTCAAGATCCTACTAAAATCACAAGCTTAAAAGACTTTGAAGTAGCACAATTTGAAGCTACTGCTCAATATCCTGACGTAAGAGAAAATGCGATGAGTACTTCTTTCTCTCATATTTTCCAAGGGGGATATTCTTCTGGATACTACAGCTATAAATGGGCAGAGGTGTTAGATGCTGATGCTTTTGCTTTCTTTAAAGATAACGGCATCTTCAATAAAGAAATTGCAACAAAATTTAAAGACAATGTATTGTCTCAAGGAGGTACAGATCACCCAATGACCTTATACAAACAATTTAGAGGTCAAGAACCTACTCCAGATGCTTTACTTAAAAGAGCTGGTTTGATTAAATAAAACAAAAAGCCCATTGTCAAAAAACAATGGGCTTTCTTATTATTATGCTTGTTCAATAAAAACGGTTTATAGAAAACACTCTTCGTTATACGTATAATCATCAAGCGTAATCGGCATTTGATTTGCTTCTTTAAGATTTTGTTGCGCTTCGTTATACGTATCTACTTCCGAAGCAGCCTTTGGATCTTTTATCGTTCCTAATAAATTGTGAATACGATCTAATTCTTGTTTTTGTTCTGCTTTTAAATACCCTTCAGCAACAGCACAAACTTGCTTAAATGTTTTACCTCCGACAATTTTTAAAAAAGCAGCATCTGTTTTATCGTTATCTATGCCTTCATCTTCCGTATAAAATATATTCATATTTCCGATAATCTGAATTGCTTTTTGTAGACGCAGTTGGTCTTTCTCTACTAAAGAAATCATCATCGCGTCTTCAGAATCCATATACGTATCCATCGTTTCACCAGATAATTTCAATTCTTTGGTTTCTACAGTTTCTTGAATCACATTTACCTGCGTATCTTCCACAACTGGCGCTATGACTTCTTTATCCTTACAACCGATTGTTAAAACTGCTACTGCAACCGCAATTAATCCTACTTTTTTCATCTTTCTATTTTAAAAAAGCAAATGTAGAGCCTTAACCCCTACTTATGCAATAGCTGTAACCAGCTAATTTTTAATTTTATTATAAACGTTGAAAGAGTCCCTTTTAAAAACAAAAAAGGAGAGATCGTAAAATCACCTCTCCTTTCTTCACTAAAATATACAATTAACCTACTCTATGCGTTTTTTGATTATTCTAAATCACCAAACTTACCTGCATTGAAATCGTCTACTGCTTCAATCAGTTCCTCTCTTGTGTTCATTACAAAAGGTCCGTAGTGAGCAATTGGTTCGTTTAGCGGTTCTCCTGATAACACTAATACCACTGCATCGTCTAAAACCTCAACAGTAAATGCTTCTTCATCTTTTGCCATATGTGCAACGTGGTCTGTTTTTACAATTGTAGTACCATTAACTTTAATTTCTCCTTCTAAAACTAACAACATTGTAGTGAAATGAGAAGGAAAAGTAAAGGTGGTTTTTGCACCTGTTTTAGCTTTTAAATTAAACATATGCATTGGTGTAAACGTAGAAGCTGTCCCTTTTGTTCCTTCAAATTCACCAGCAATTACCTCAACCAATCCCATATCATTTGGCAATTGATGTTTTGCCATTTTAGCATTTTCAATCGCTTGGTATTTAGCAGGCCCTTTTTTGTCTTCTCCTCTCAGGTTTACCCATAGTTGTACCATTTGAAACTCACCTCCTGTTTTACTCCACTCTGTTTCGTGAAACTCTTTGTGTAAAACACCTGATGCAGCAGTCATCCATTGTACATCTCCTTGCCCAATGATACCTCCTCCACCACTGCTATCCCCGTGTTCAACACGCCCTTTATAAGCAATTGTAACTGTTTCAAATCCTTTGTGTGGATGAACACCAACTCCTTTTGGAATTTGAGAAGGTGGAAATACGAATTTTGAATTGTAATCAAACATAATGAACGGATCCATTTGTTGCATACTCATATTTGGCATACCTGGAATAAAGTTATGCACTCTAAAACCATCTCCTACAAAGTGTGCAGGCTGTGGTGCTACTACTTGTTTAATATTTCTTGTTTTCATATCTCTTTGCTTTTGTACTACAAAGTTACAACCTCTTTCCCCCTTCTACACTTAACCTA
>JASLDM010000065.1 GCA_030151565.1 Flavobacterium sp.
CCTTGTCCTGAAATATTAGCAACACGACCTGTTCCGTTATCTTGATTAAATACAACCTGTATTTTATTATGCAATTCTGGATGATCAGCAACAAAAGCACGCGAACCATTTAACCCTTGTTCTTCACTTCCCCAATTACCGATTAAAATAGTACGCTTTGGATTAGGCAATATTTTCTTCAAAATACGTGTAGCTTCCATCATTGTGATAATACCCGTTCCGTTATCAGTAGCTCCTGTTCCTCCATCCCAGCTGTCTAAGTGTGCCGATAAAATAACGTACTCATCAGCTTTCTCACCCCCTTTTAACTCAGCAATAGTATTGTATGTTTTTGCAGTACCCAAATCTTTAGATTGTACATTCACATTAATCTTTGGTGCTTTGCCATTCTCTGCTAAACGGAACAATAATCCGTAATCTTCCACTGACAAGTCAATTGTAGGCACTTTCATTGTTTCTGCTCCAAAAATTCTATTTGCCCCCATTATACCTGTCCAATATGACATAACAATACCAGCAGCTCCAGCTTCTTCTAAAACTTTAGGTAATTCCTTAGCTGAATATCCTGTATTAGCAATTCGTTGGTTCCATTCTTCAGCATCTGTTCTACGTTGCTCCTTCATCTTATCATAAGACTCAGCTGTTGCATACTCTTTCCATTGGTAATCTGGTCTTCCAGAAAACTGATGTTGAGAAATCATTACAAACTTACCTTTCACTTTTGGTAACCAAGCGTCAAACGCTGCTTTATTCTTAGCATCTACTAAAACAATTACCTCTCCTTCTACACCATTCTTCTTTGTAGCCGGACTCCAAGCCAATTGTGTGCCCTCTAATGACTTAATACGTGGTGCTGTCATTGTAATTTGAGTTGTACCTCTTTCCCAAGCTTTCCAAGTCCCATACGCTTCATTACGAGCTTCAAGTCCCATTGCTTCGTATTGGTTAACAACCCAATTATGTGCATCCATCATTTGTGGCGTTCCTACTAAACGAGGCCCAATTACATCCATCAATTCAAAAGCATAGTTCTTTAATTGTGAATTTTCTGTTCCTTCTTTCACGATAGCATCTACTATCGGGTCAGGAGTTTGAGCCGTTGCTGAGGTTACAATTAGAAGCGAAACGCCAAGTGCAAAAACTTTTATGTCTTTGCGAATTTTTATAAAAAAAGTCATTTTCGTGTTGTTTTAATTTTCAGAAGTCGAAATTACATAAATATCTCATCCTTCACAATGTATAAAAATTGTGTTTTTAGCAAAAAGGAAATGTGTCACTTCCTTAGCGTGTATATCTTATATCTTTGTGAAATTCAAAAGGATTTAAAAAAACTGCCATGAAAAATTTTAAAGGGATATTTTTTGCACTAATCTCATCAGGAACATTTGGACTTGTTCCGCTATTTTCGCTACCGCTAATGGTACCAAGTATACGTCCCGAAGGGCTTTTAGCTATTGGTATACCTACCATTTTATTTTATCGTTTTTTATTTTCTTCAATCACCATGGGAGCTGTATGTTTGTACCAAAAAGTAAGCTTAAAAATAAAAATCCAAGACTTGGCAGTCGTCTTTTTCTTAGCTTTACTTTATGCAGCAACCGCAAAATTTATTGTAGATTCTTATGAATATATCGCTAGTGGTCTAGCCACAACAGTACATTTTTTATACCCTATATTTGTAAGCTTCTTGATGATCGCCTTTTTTAAAGAAAAGAAATCCATCATCTTATTCGTTGCAGCATTTATCTCACTTTTAGGTGTCGCTTTAATGTCTTGGCAAGGAGAGCCTTCTGCTGAATTAATTACAGGATTAAGTCTTTCAGGGATTACAGTTTTCACGTATGGACTATACATCGTAGGTCTTAATAAATCAAGAGTTTCACAAATGCCTGTGGAATCCTTAACTTTCTATATCTTATTATTGGGTTGTTTTATTTTTTTAGGCTATGCCCTAGCTACAACTGGAATACAAGCCGTTTATGCTCCTTATGATTGGTTCAATCTTATTATGCTAGGTTTTTTTGCTACTTTTATTTCAGACTTAACCTTAGTATTGGCTGTGAAACACGCTGGCTCAACAATAACTGCGATATTAGGTTCTATGGAACCCGTTGTAGCTGTTGTAGTAGGTACATTATTCTTCGCTGAACATTTTGATTTTTACAGTGCTTTGGGGTTAACACTTGTGTTGCTTTCAGTAACACTTGTAATTCTATTTAATAAAAATAAAACGACCTCTTAACCGAGGTTTTTTATTTTACTTTGGAATGCCATAAATAGGCTTCCTCCAATAAAGTAACACAATACATCATATCCATCTGCAGTATAACGGCTATGTACGCGGGGCATATACCATTCAAAAAAAACAGCATAATATACAGCAATAGAAATCATCATTGTCCAAGAAACACGTGCCTTAATTCCTTTAATCTGAATGAGTACCCCCAATACGATCCAAAGCACTAGAGGCAAAACCAACAAATCATTACAGTAATTTTGAAAAAAAAGAGGAAGCCTAATCTCCAGTCTTTTAAAAAGATCGATGAAGACACCAATTCCCAAGAGGCCAACAAAATATCTATTAATAAAGATACTCATGCTACAATAGCTGCTATTAACCAAGCTATAAATGCTCCTATAGCCATTGCAATTACCCAACCCATATAAATAACTTCAGAAATAACACGGACAATCAAAAACTTATGATTACGCATTTTCGAAATGTATTGTTCTGCTCTTGATGGTCCCTTTTCCTTCTCTATCCTTGCGATTTCTTTATCTCGCTGTTCTCGCACCAATTCTCGTTGCTTAACTACCGAAAGTAAAGCTCCACAAGCTATACAGTGATCACTATCTACATTAAAAGTACCACATTGAGAACATCGAATATGAACTTGTCCACTCATTTTTTATCAACTAATGCGCTATTATTCTAAATAAAACGGCTATTAAACAAACAAGCCTCCTAAATACTAGGAGGCTTGTAAAGATATAAATAATAATGTTATTTTTTTGAATCAACATTGTGCTGACCGTGTGCCCCTGTACGGTGCTCTAATACTTCTAATTGGTCATTTACAAAATAAGCACTTCCAAATCCGTTTACATAAGCTCCTTTGATTGGTTTTAAATCAATCATAATGAAATCTTCTAAACTTTCTAATGTCTCAACAATTTTTCCGTGTTTATCTTTTAATCCTGTAATTGCTTTTTCCCAAAGCGGACTTCCCTTTTCAACTTCTGAAGCCTCACTATCAATAGTTAAACGATGACGTGCGTAAACTTGTTTACTAGCAGACTCATCTTCAATAAACATTACAGATACTTTTTTACGATCTCTAAGGTTCTTAGTATGACGCGCCATAAAAGACACTAATATTTGAAAACTTCCATCTGTCTGTACAAACGGAGCATAACTAGATGTAGGTGTTCCATCCTCATCAATAGATGCTAATACAACCGATTTAATATTATCCAATAACTCTGACACTTTTGGCGTCTTAGGTTTTACTTTTGATTGATCAAATTCGGCATGGCTATGATTGGTATTCATATCGAAATATATTTTAATTAGTAACTCTTATTTATAATGATTCTACAAATCTAATATAATTTAAACTTATTAAAAATAATAAATTGTTTATTTTTAAAAAAAGCGTGTAAACCAACGAACTAGATTAAGCGTTTGAGAAGAATAGGGAGGGTATTTTAAGGGGATATCGAGCCAAGTGCCTCGACTCACAACGGTTTTAGTATGAGAAAATGCACTAAAACCGAACTTCCCGTGATAATTTCCCATCCCACTTGCCCCAAAACCACCAAAAGGCAACTTGGAATTTACGATATGAACAAGTACATCATTAATACAACCTCCTCCAAACTGCATTTTATTAAGTAAACTATGCGCTCTTTTTACATCTCTAGAAAACACATAAAAAGCCAAGGGCTTCTCTTGTTTAATGTGATATTCAACAACCTCCTCCAAGCTTTCAAAGATTTGTATTGGTAAAATAGGTCCAAAAATCTCTTCTTGCATAACAGGTTGATTCCATTTAACATCTGTTAGTAAAGTAGGCCCAATAAAACGTTGTAATTCATTTGTTTCTCCCCCAAAGGCAATAGTGCCTTGCTTTAAATACGACGACAAGCGTTTGAAATGTTTTTCATTGATAATACGTGGAAAATCTGGACTCGTTACTGGAGTCGTTCCATAAAACTTTTCGAGATAAAACTTCATACGCTCTATAAGCTCTGAAGCGATTTTACGATCTAACCAAACAAAATCAGGAGCAATACAAGTTTGACCTGCATTAACCATTTTTCCATAAACGATACGCTTTGCAGCTAAATCTATCGAAGCATCTGCCAAAACCACACACGGACTTTTTCCACCTAACTCTAACACCGTTGGCGTTAAATATTCAGCGGCTGCCTTCTGAACTATTTTACCAACCTGTGTACTTCCTGTAAAAAAGATCTTATCAAAACGTATTGCTAATAAAGCTTGCGTTTCTACCACACCACCTTGCACTACCTCTACATACTCTGAATCAAAACACGATTTAATCATCTCTTCAATCACCGCAGAAGTATTTGGACTAAGTTCAGATGGTTTTAAAACTACGCAGTTGCCCGCAGCTATAGCCGAAATCAATGGATTTAAAGCTAACAAAACAGGATAATTCCAAGGGCTAATTAACAATACAACCCCATAGGCTTGTTGAAAAACAGCTTCTCTAGAAGGGAAATTTAGAAGTGACGCACGCACGCGTTGGGGTTTACTCCAAGATTTTAATTGCCGAATATGTGTTCTCAGTTCTTTCTTCAACATAAAGATTTCTGTTAGAAACCCTTCAAATCTAGACTTTTTAAAATCCATTTCTAAAGCCAAAAGCAATTCATTCTCATATTTGGAAAGTGCCCTAGCCAACTTTAAAAGTTGCTGCTTCCTAAAGTTTACAGAATTCGTAGCTCCGGTAGTAAAGTAGGTATATTTAGCTGATACCAAAGCTTGAAAATCAGACATAGTAAAGCAATTATATTTTAACTTGTCTAAAGATATTATTTTCTCCCTTATATAAAAACTACTTTTACTATTAAAAAATAGAACTAGCTTTAAATAAACCACTTAAAAAAAGGCTGTACTCTCATTTGAGAATACAGCCTTTTTTAAAATTATATAACGTTTAATTACAAGATTATCCTTTGTAATTTGTCAAGAAGTCAACTAATGTACGTACTCCACTACCAGTACCACCGTTTCCTTTGTAATCTCTTGGAGCATCCATCCAAGCTGGACCAGCGATATCAATGTGTACATAAGGGTGCTTAGCGAAGTGCTCTAAGAATTTACCAGCTGTGATAGTACCTGCATAACGGCCTCCAATATTCTTCATATCTGCTACGTTTGATTTTAATAAATCTTTGTAGTCATCCCAGAATGGCAATTGTGCTAAACGTTCGTGAACATTGTAACCAGACTTAACGATGTCTTGAATAACATTTTCTTCGTTACCCATAATACAAGAAGCCATATCTCCTGCTACTACTAATGCCGCTCCAGTTAATGTAGCTGCGTCAATAATAACTGCAGGTTCATATTGGTTAGCATAAGCAATAGCATCTGCTAAAATCATACGTCCTTCTGCATCTGTGTTCAATACTTCAATTGTAGTTCCATCATACATCGTGATAACGTCACCAGGAGCGTAAGCATCTCCTCCAGGACGGTTGTCAGTAGCAGGAATTAATCCAATTACGTGAACGTTTACTTCATTTAATGCTGCAGCATAAATAGTACCTGCCATACAAGCAGCCCCACCCATATCACTCTTCATGGAGTCCATAGATCCCGCTGTTGGTTTTAAACTTAAACCTCCTGTATCATATACAACACCTTTACCAACTAATACGATTGGTTTTTTGTTGATTGGGTTAGCAGGTTTGTACTCCATTACTGTAAATGTTGGTTGCTCAACAGAACCTCTGTTTACAGCTAATAAACCTCCCATTTTCAACTCTTCAATTTCTTTGCGCTCTAAAACTTTTACAGAGAAATTAGCTTCTTTTCCTAACAATTCAATCTCTTTCGATAATTGTGTTGCAGTTAAAAAGTTTACTGGCTCATTTACCATTGTACGTGCCCAGTAAACAGCTTTGATTGTATTGTTTAAGTCAGCGATTTGCTTTGCAGTGAAATCTCCTTTTACCTCAACATTAGTTAAAGCATATTTCATTTCTTCTGCTTCCTTGAAGTATTTCAAGAATTGGTAGTTAGACAACATAAACCCTTCAGTCAAT
>JASLDM010000095.1 GCA_030151565.1 Flavobacterium sp.
CAAGCCTGCGTTTTTGGCAAAGGCGGTTCAAGGTGCTCCTTTACAAGTGGATTTGACGGCAAACTTTATGCTGAACGACAAGTTTGTAGTCGGAGGAGCTTACCGTTGGGACGCTGCCTTTAGTGGCTTGGTTGGATTCCAGATCAACGACGGCTTATTCGTAGGCTATACGTATGATGCGGACAACACGAAATTGCGTCATTACAACTCTGGATCACACGAAGTATTTATGCGTTTTGAATTGTTCAACCGCTATAACCGAATCACATCACCGCGATTCTTTTAAACGTAGTAGCTATGAAAAAACAACTATATAAGATAGCCTTACTTGGTTTATTATTTTTGGGATTAACGGCCCAAGGACAGCAACGCCAAGAGGTACGAGGCGCCGATAAGATAGAGAAATACGCCTATATCGATGCGATCAAAATCTATGAACGCGTAGCCAAGAAAGGCTATGGATCAGTGAGTTTGTACAAAAACTTGGGCGATTCGTATTACTTTAACGGCAAGCTCGAAGCGGCCAATGAATGGTATGAAAAGCTGATGACAGCGGCTCAAGAAAGCGGAGAAACACTTGCTTCAGAATACGATTACCGCTATGCGCAAACCTTGAAAGCAGTAGGGAATTATACCCAATCCGATGCGTATTTAAAAGCCTTTGCCGCCAAAGAAGCCACCGATTCTCGCGGACGATTGTTTGAAGCAGAGAAAGATTACTTGGCAGAGATAAAAGCCAATTCCGGGCGTTATACTATCGATGCGCTGGCATTAAACAGCTTGTATTCCGATTATGGAAGCACGGTGTACCACGATCAATTGATCTTTGCCTCGGCACGTGATACCGGAAATGTATCTAAAAAAGTACACACCTGGACTGGCGAGAGTTTTACTAGTTTGTACGCAGCAAATCTAGAAGAAGATGGCAGCTTGGGGAAAGTAAAACCCTTTGCCAAAGAGATGCGCAGTAAGTTCAACGAGAGTACGCCGGTGTTTTCCAAAGATGGGGAGACGATGTATTTTACACGCAACAACTTTGTAAAAGGCAAACGCGGAAAAGATGCGCAAAGAACGACGCTGCTGAAAATCTACCAAGCGAAATTAGTAGATGGAAAATGGAAACAAGTAAGCGAGTTACCTTTTAATTCAGACGAATTCAGTACAGCACATCCGGCAGTAACCCCTGATGGGAACTGGATGTACTTTGCCTCGGATCGCGAAGGGGGCTACGGACAATCGGACCTTTATAAAGTAGCGATTACCGAAGAAGGATTTGGACAACCGATCAACTTAGGCGACAAGATCAATACCGAAGGAAGAGAGAGTTTTCCATTTATCACGGCAGATAATGAATTGTACTTTTCAACAGACGGACGCCCAGGATTGGGAGGTATGGATATCTATGCCACTCAAATCAATGCAGACGGCAGTTTTACAGAGATTCAGAACGTAGGAGCACCGGCAAACAGCCCGCAAGATGATTTTGCGTACTATATCGATGCAACAAGTCGTAAAGGCTTTTTGAGTTCCAACCGCGCTGCGAAAACAGGAGATGACGTGTATTCCTTTTTAGAAACCCGTCGTTTAAACTTGGTTTGTGAGCAAGGAATCGAAGGCTTGGTGTATGACAAGAAAACGAATCTACCGTTAGCTAAGGCAACGATGACCCTGTATGATGGTAACTTCAAGGTGTTGGAAACAAGTACAACTACGGAAAAAGGAATGTATCAATTCAGCAAGTTGCTTTGTGGAACGCGTTACCGCATTAAGGTAGATGCAGAGGGATACAATACAGCAGAAATAGCTGTTGATCTACCAACACAAACAGGAATGACAGAAGTAAACTTTGGTTTGGAAAAAACTAAAGTGGAAGTAGTACCAGGAGACGACTTGTTTAAAGTATTGAAGTTAGAGCCAATTTACTTTGACTTTGACAAATCAAACATCCGAAGAGATGCTGCTTTAGAACTTGCGAAAGTAGTGGAAGTGTTAAGAGATTATCCAAATATGAAAATCGATGTGCGTTCGCATACCGATAGTCGTGGAAATGACAATTACAACTTACAGCTATCAGACCGTAGAGCCAAGTCAACCATCGCTTGGATTATTGCTCAAGACATTGAAGCAAGTCGAGTGAAAGGTAAAGGATACGGAGAAACACAATTGATTAATTCTTGTAGCAACGGAGCGAAATGCTCAGAAGAGGCTCATCAAGAAAACCGTCGAAGCGAGTTTATCGTTTTGGAAATGTAATTAATTTAAAAACTTAATAGTGCATGGTCCAATTTCCATGCACTATTAAATATTACTGTCTAAAATAATTGATTTTGGATATCAGATTCAAAGAAATATAACTACAAAATTACTGCTAAAATTAACTTTCTAGTAGATCACAATATCCAGTAGGTTATAGAAAATGTGGTTTTAAATCACAAAGTAATTTTTGAAAATAACAAACAACAAATAACAAACCACTTTTAAAGCTATTGTTTTTCAAATTTGAAAAACAATAGCTTAATTTTAAAACAGAAAATGAAGATTGATGGATATAAATGAATTGTTAGTTGAAAAATTAAAACTAAAATTAGATTTTAAGAAAGATCAAGAATTAGCATCTATTTTCAATGTAACTCCTTTTGTATTTTCTACATGGAAAAAAAGTCGTTATAAATTACTTTATGAAACCATCCGTTATGGATTAGAGAACAATTTAGACTTTAATAGTATTTTTTATGATTTTAAGGAAACTATTGAAGAAAAACATAATTCGGTACGAGTTCTTCATGCAGAGGATCTGTTTTCATATTATATAAATTCAGAAGAACCAGATACGAATCAGAAAAGACACATTATTTCTTTTCTAGAAGATTCAACAATAGGCTTCCAAGTGATTAGCCAGAATATGGAACCTAAAATAGCTATAAGTTCCTATGTTTTTGGAAAACCAATAAAATTAGAAGAACTAGAGAACAATAAAATTTATATATTAAATGTAAAAGACAAGGGGATTTACATCAGTCGATTTACAAATAGACAGGATGGATATTGTAATTTTGATAATGATAACCCTAAATTTAGTTCTTATTCTTTTATGGAAAATGATATTATGGAGGTCTTTAATGTAGAAGGAAATTTTAAAAATTTCGCATAAAATGCACTAAAAACAATACAACAAATTATAATGTTTTAAATAGTTAATGCAAAAGGGCTGTTTTATTTTCGGATGAAACAGCCCTTTTTTTAATAACTAACTAAACCTAAAACACTATGAATATATTCATAAATATGATATTGCAAATATCCGAAATTGAGTGTCTTTAGCTATTACGTATAGGTTATCAATACGTTATTAATTGGGGTCAATCCTAAAAGTTGTATTTGTAAAAAATAGCGACCAGCATCCCCTTATAGTTTATAATAAATAGGAATGAATTGAGGTCAATTCTGAATAGGTGAATTTATAAGTCCTATAAAGGTCTTGGATCGTTCTTGTTCGGGACTTGTTCGAGACAAGTACCACAGATGCTCGGAAATCCGCTTTTTTTCGGAAGGAGTCTGGTGAAAATGTGGTGGTTGTGTGGTACATGGTACGCGTAAGCTTGTATTGGCGTGGGGTTGAAGACGATTGAAGTAATCGTTTTTAAGATAAAGAGTCGTTTTTTGGGTATCTTTATTTGTATCTTATTTCGCAATGCTACATTAAAAAAAGCCCAAAAAAATGTATCATTCCTTTGGGCTAATTCAAATTTTTACCTTTGTATTTATTAAGC
>JASLDM010000137.1 GCA_030151565.1 Flavobacterium sp.
AGCACTCTCGAACAAAAGCCGAATAACATCTGTACCATCCACAAGTAAGACTTGTATTACTAAAAAACAAAAAAAAGCCGTAAAATAAATTTACGGCTTTCCTATACCACTCTAAATATGTGTTTATTTTACAGCATTACCTCCATCTTTGGAAGCAGCAGGTGCTTCAACAACTGTAGTAGGTAAGAAAAACTCCATTGGAAAATTTCTAAAATGCAACAATATAGATCGAAGCAATGGAAATACTTCTGTCCACGGAATGTTTCTAGAACGAAAAGCCAAACCGAGAGATAAACTAAAACTCACTATAAAGTTTACAAATCCAATAGCCCACATTCCGATAACAGCCCAAACAATCATTGGTGTACTCACCGCAAAATCAGCCCCATACAAACCTAATGCAATGTTACCACTAACAAAAGTAATGTGTCGGATATCTATATTTAAGCCTAAAAATATACCAATAGACCCGGCACTTCCCATAAAAACTCCAAACCAAACATTCGACATAATCCCAGGCCATTTATGTTCCACCCAATTGGCCATTTTACGCGTACGCTCAACACCTAAATTGCGTTTTAACCAAGGATGTTCTTGGATTCGGTAATACACCCTATTATGTTTATGCTTATTAGAAATATTACCCGATATAATTCCAGAAAGAAACAAAAAAATACCCGCTATCCCCGCGTGTAATAAAGCTGGAGAATCAACAGGGCTAGCATCCGTTAAAAGATGGTGCCACTTAGTATCCACAATGTTAATTCCCGATGCCATATCAATAAGCCAAACGATCAATAAAGCTACTGGAAAGGCCAAAATAACGTTTCCTATAAAAGCAATAAACTGAGAACGGAAAAGCCTTGCAAATAACTTAGCAAAACCAATGTGCTTTTCTCCATCATCTACGTGTACGTGTTTTTTCATTCCATTTTCAATAACCGAAATCAATGTTGCAGCAGTCATTGCAGGTTGTTTTGTCGCCAAAGTAAACCCTAAAAGGTAAATCAGTACAAAACCTAAAGCATAGTTCATACTATACAGAAAAGCTGCACCAAAAGCGCTGCTATTAGGATTGGCCAACAAAACCTTAATCACACACATAAACCCTACTATGACACCAGCCCCCATTGCAGACTTAAACATATCCCAGTATTCCTTAGAGGAATTTGTAATATAGTGTTCCCCGGTTTTTGCAGTATGCTGCGTAATCTCATACGAAATTAATTGCGTACTTTCTCCAATCAATTTAGTAACGTTATTCTTATAACAGTTATACTCAATTAGCTTCAACATCAAGTAAACCGAGTTTTTCTTCTTATCAACCTCACTAGAGATTACCAATAGCGACAAAAGAATACGGACACGCTGAAGTTGCTGACGAATACGCAGTAAACTTTGGTTTACTTTTAAAGAAATCCCGTACTTAGAACTGTTTTTAAAAGCTTGACTTACAAATTCCAAACATTGCTTATGCAAAATAACCAACTGCTTGTAATTAAGATCATCAGGACTTAGGTAATGCACCGTTCCGTCTCTAAAGTTCTGCTCGACCATTAAAAACTCATTTTCAAAAGCTAAAAAAGGGCTTTCTAAATGGGTGTATTCAGGAACCATACGTATAAGATAGCTTTCCATAGCACGACCACTCATACGCTGCGTAATCAAGCCTATAGAAGCCAATAATTCAGACATTACCGAGTTGTCTTTAGTACTTGAAAAGATATCGTTAAACTCAAGCAAGTCAAACAAAGCCAACAATTGCTCTTCCGGAATTTTATTGATCCATTCAGAATCGGTGTGTTTGTAAAAAACTTGATTCAAGACATACTCAAAAGTATCTTGATCTGGCTGAAAAGGAAGTATACGAGCAAAAAGACGTTTCTTTACCTCATAAAAGAAATCCGAATCTTGAAGTATTCCCGCATCAGAAATCATTCTACTAAACTTACGATCCGTTAAAAGCTTATGTAGATACTCTGTAAAAGCTACTCTATTCGTTGGATTATTACTCAGATAACTCAGAAACTCCTCAATAGAAACGCGTTTAACCTTTTTTACTTTTTTAGGTCTAAAAATATGAACTAAATCAACGAGAAAAAGCAAATCATCATTTCCGAATACTTTTCCATCAATCACATGCCTATTAAAAAGATCCTCCACGGTAACTGGTGACTGTAAACTATGTCTTAACCTCATTAGAAATATTTTTTGCCAAAATAATTAATAATAGCTATTATTTTGCTTAATTTGGATTAAAATTACATTATTATTTTAAATCCGATGATTGAAATTGAAAGAAAGTTTTTGACTAACAGCTCAGACTTTACAAAACTAGCTAAAAATCAATATATTATAAAACAAGGATACCTAAATTCGGATGCAGAACGAACCGTAAGAGTTCGCGTTAAAAACGACAAAGGATACCTAACAATCAAAGGGAAAAGCAATTTATCAGGAACTTCTAGATTTGAATGGGAAAAAGAAATTCCTCTAAACGATGCATTAGCTTTATTAGCACTATGCGAAGATTATATCATAGAAAAAACCAGATATCTTATTGACTATAAAAACCACACGTTTGAGGTTGATATTTTTCAAGGCGCAAATGAAGGGCTTATTTTAGCCGAAATTGAACTAGAAACTGAAGAGGAAACTTTTGAAAAGCCAAACTGGCTTGGAAAAGAAGTAACAGGGGAGCTCCAATATTATAACTCTTATATTGCTAAAAATCCATTTAGCAATTGGTAATCATCGAATAATCTCGATTTTAACCTCTAGTAGTCCTTGATTTTTAGTGTCGCTAATCTCTCTAAAAGCCCGTTTTGACAAATCTATTTCACGTCCCTTGGTAAAAGGCCCACGATCATTTACACGAACTTGAACAGATTTGTTGTTTTTTAGATTTGTAACCCGAAGCATGGTTCCGAATGGAAGTGTTTTATGTGCCGCAGTGTGGCGATTGTTGTGGAATTTTTCCCCACTAGCTGTGGATTTCCCATTAAACTTATCGTGATAATACGTAGCAACAGCTTTATTTTTGTAAACTGTATTTGTGTTTTTCTTTACCGAAGAACAACTAAATAAAAAAAGAGTAAGTATTAAAAATGCAAAAGCTCTAACTAAAGTTGTCTTTACTTTTTTAAAATTACCCTTCAATACGTTCGATTTTCACATCTAATATTCCGCGCCCTTTATTTTCTGCAATTTCCATAAATGCTTTCTTAGAAAGGTCAATTTCACGCCCTTTTGTAAATGGCCCTCGATCGGTAATGGTCAATACTACGGAT
This sequence comes from Flavobacterium sp., assembly GCA_030151565.1. Lineage (GTDB taxonomy): Bacteria > Bacteroidota > Bacteroidia > Flavobacteriales > Flavobacteriaceae > Flavobacterium. Next base: position 3,291 of record JASLDM010000137.1, read on the forward strand.
TTTTTATTCTTTAGATTCGTAACTCGAACCTTAGTCCCAAATGGCAGTGTTTTGTGGGCTGCCGTATATTTTGAGTTGTCAAAAACTTCACCACTAGCGGTTCTTTTTCCTGTAAATTTATCGTGGTAATAAGACGCTAACGTCTCTTCTGAAACCAATTCTAAATCTTGCTCTTGAACCTCTTCGAAATGCTCGTTAGTATCAAGTACAAGTGTATTTTCTTTTATTGTATCTAAAACGCTCCAAGGTTGACTAGGAGTAGACCAACGTTCCGTTGTCGTAAAACTCGAAAAGAACAAAAGCCCTAATCCCAATATAATAAGTGAATATAATTTCATTTCTTTATTTTTAAAGGGTACAAGTAAACAATTAATGTACCAAAAAAAACAGAGCCTGAAGTTCAGGCTCTGTTTATGCTTTATTTAATTTTTTTAAGCTGGCCACACATTCCAAGGAATTCTAGACAAAATCAAGACTAATCCAAGGGTGTATAAGATGGCAAACAATTTGAATTTTTTAGAACTCTCCGTTGCTTTCTTATGTTTAGACCAAGCTATTGTTATCAACACAACAGCAATAACATTCATCAATGGGTGCTCTAAAGCATAAAGGCGTAAAGTACTATCCTTCATTGCCACTCCCATACTTTGAACTTTTGGAGAAACAACGTAAAGAATAATTCCTCCCAATAATTGAAGGTGCGTAAAAATTAGAGCAAAAAGGGCTAATTTACGATCACTTTCTTTAAATTCTCTTTTGGACATAAATCCGATAATAGCATTTACAGCTACTATAGCCAATAAAATTAACGCTAGGTACGCAAGACCTGAATGCGCTTTTTGTACGATGTTATACATATTGTTGTTATTAGTTTGGAAACAAATATAAATAATTCAAAGCTAATTTAATAGTCTCCTTTACTTATTTAGTCACATATTAATCCTAATCGAGTCTTTTAACCAGTACTATTTGGTGTTCACACAAAATACCATCTTCATAAATTGGCTCCCTATATGCGTATGTAAAATGATTTAAATGAATAGCACAAATAGAGAATCCTTCACGCTGATACAAAGCCAATTGCCCCAAGCTAGAGTTTCCTGTGGCGATATACAACTTTTTATAAGAGGTTTTTTTTATTTGCGCTACAACACTGCGCAGAAATTTACGTCCCCAACCACGACGGTGATAGCTTTCGGCAATAGCTATATTTTTAATCTCTACACAATTGGTATCCAATTCAGCAACGACACAAATACCAATACATTCATTCTCTACTTCCCAGGTATAAACCAATCCTTGAGCGAGATAGTCTTCAATCAATTCAAGAGAAGGATCAGCTAACAACAATAAATCATAATGTAGTGTTGTTAGGTCTTTTTTATCAATTTTCTTAAGGTGTTCCATTTCATCGTTAATTTCAAAAACCAAAAATAAGGTTTATCTATAAAAAAGCGCCTCATTTCTGAGACGCTAATTAACGAACTACGCTGTTTTTATTAAAAAAGATTTAATAGTTTTAATAATACGGAAGCATTGGTATAACCCGTTTGTTCATAAATCAGCGCTCCATTTTTATCTAAAAAAATCAAAGAGGGATAAACACCTGAGGCACTCAGGGTTTTAGCCAACTCATGAGTTCCTGAGCGCAATCCTTTTTTTTGAAACCGATATGTCTTTCCGGCAAAATCAACATTAGATGCAAACTCCGCATTGAAAGAGATAAAATAAAAATCGGTATTGAGCTTTTCAACAACCTGCTGATTTGAAAACGTTTTCTTCTCCATCAATGCACAGTAATTACACCAATCTGTATGTAAAAAAATCAATACAGGCTTGGGATTTAGCTCCATCTTTAACTCTAACTCTTCAAAAGAAATCGCCTGAGGTTGCGCTTTTAAAGAAAAGCTAAACCAAAAACTGATCAAAAAAATTAGTGTAAATTTCATTTCCTTTTTTTAAAAAAGCGTATAACGAACACCTAAAAATCCTCGAATCCCCTGCATTGGTGTATAGCTATAATCATTGGGCTCGAAAATAACATCCGTACGTCCTGCTGGCGGATTCACTCCATTTCCTGGTTCTCCATACGGATCCCACCATCTAGCAATCACGTCACCTTTAGGCAGGGTGTTAAAAATATTTTTAGCTCCTCCATAAATTTCTAAACCATTATCAAACGTTTTGGTAACTTGAACATTAGCCAACATTGTCCACGGAGAATATTCTGGTCGATAATCATCTTCCACCCTTGGCAAGCGCATCGGCCCCTTCCAATCTCCAGTAAGATCTGCTGTAAATCCATGACCAAAATCATAACTAGCCAACACTGTACCCGACCATTTAGGAGCGTGATACAAATCATTTCGTTTGCCTTCTTCTTTGCGATATACCTCCATAAAAGTTCCCCCAAACATCAAGCGCAATGGAAAATCAAAAGAAGCTTCTACATTCAATGAAACCCCTTGAGAAATAGCATGCCCATCTAAATTATCATAGATTATCTTCGTTTGATCGGTATCGGTATCTGCATCAATTTTATTGGTGAAATAAGTATAAAAACCAGTGATATCGAAATTAAATGCTCCGAAATTTGTAGGCACTTTCCACACATAATTTAAATTGGCATTATACGATTTCTCTGGATCTAATGCGTCGCCGAAAACAACTTCTCTAGCGCCCGTTAAAGCACGATGATCTTCTGTAAACACATTTACCACACGGAAACCTGTACCTAAACTAGCGCGCAAAGCATGATGAGGCGAAGGAGTGAATTTGTATGCTAAACGCGGAGAATGTATGCCCTTATGCGTTTGATCATAATCAAATCGGTAGCCCATCAAAAGCTTGTGTTGTGTATTTAAAGTCCATTCATCTTGAATAAAGATACCCGGAATCGGCGTTTTCATCGGATCATTCGCAATAAATCCTGTATCGTCATAAATACCCGTTCCACGTGTATCGTCATCGTAATAGGTGTACTTAAACGAGGTACCAACCAAGAAGCTGTGATTTCTGATTTCTTTATCCCAATAGGCTTGTCCAAAAAGCACTTGCTGTTTTGCTTGATACGATTCTACTCCATAAAAAGAATTTTGCTGATGCCAATTATAGGAGAATTGCGTGTAAATTTTTTCTGTAGTCGGTAATTGATACATTCCAATAGCCTCAAAACGATTGGTAAAAATACTTTCTGCATAAACCTCTTCTCCCCCGCGATGTTGCTGTTTATTCCAATCGGTTTCTCCACCCCAGCGATCTTCATATACATAGCGCAATGCCAAACTTGCTATGCGGTCATCTGGGCGATCCAAAGTCCATTTATTGAATAGTGAAACGCGATCTTGCAAGGTTACGTCTGTAAATCCATCCTTATTTTTATCCTTTCGCTCACCATACTTAAAATAATTTATTCCCAACAAACTATTTGCTTTATCGCCTATTTTAAATTTAGTCGCTACATCTATATTGGTCTCCAACCAAGAAGTGGTAAAAGCATCAAAAGCCAAACTCGCTGCCTTTTTAGGATCTTTGGTAATTACATTAATAATACCGCCCATTGCCTCTGTGCCATAGAGTGAAGAAGCAGGTCCTTTAACAACTTCTACACGCTCAATCATACTCGTAGGAATCCCACTCAATCCATAAACCGAAGCTAGGGAAGATACGATTGGCATCCCATCAATTAAAATCATCGTATACGGCCCTTCCATTCCATTGATGTGAATATCTCCAGTATTACAAACATTACAATTTAATTGGGGTTGCACACCATTTATCATCTGCACAGCATCAAACAAATTAGGTGTGGGATTTTTTTGAAAGAATTTCGGAGTATAAATCTCAACAGGTACTGCCGATTCTGATTTTAATACTGGCTTTAAAGTTCCAGAAATTACAATCTCATCTAAAGAGTCATCTTCTTTTAAATTAAAATCAATCAGAAGATCTTTATCTGCCACGACTTCGATTCTCTTTTTAATTAAAGCGAAACCTACAAATTCAGCTTGAATTGTGTATTTACCAGGCTTCACATTTTCAATAAGATAGTTCCCTTCTTCATCAGCACTTGTACCAATAGTAGTTCCTTCAATAATTACCGTGGCATACGGCAGCTTTTTTCCTTTGCCCTTGATAGAGCCTTGTATATTCTGAGCTTGAATTCCATACGTCAGTAAGAAAGCAAACAAGAAAGCAATTAGATTACGCATAACAAAATATTTTTGTTTGTTTTAAATTAATTTTAGGCAAATCTAAATATTATTTATTTAATAAAAAAGAATGTAACTTTGTATTTCATAATAAAAGAAAAAGTCATGCTAACCTATTCCGAAGAGAACTACCTAAAAACGATTTTTCATTTATCGTTAAATCAAAAAAAAGGGGTTACTACAAATGCAATTGCGGCTAAGATTGAAACCAAAGCCTCTTCAGTTACAGATATGATTAAGAAGTTAGATGACAAGAAGTTAGTGGAATACCAAAAATACCAAGGTGTTAAGCTAACCGAAGAAGGGTTGTTAGCAGCAAAAATGATAGTAAGAAAACACCGCTTATGGGAAGTTTTCTTAGTAGAAAAACTAGGCTTTTCTTGGGATGAAGTACATGACGTGGCTGAAGAACTTGAACATATCAAGTCAGAAAAGTTAATCAATAAATTAGATGCCTATCTGGAATATCCTACAGAGGATCCGCATGGAGATCCAATTCCCAACGCCAAAGGTGAGATCAAGAATGTTGAGAAACAATTACTGTCTGATCTAAAACCGAACAAACCAAGCATCTGTGTAGGAGTTAAGGATTCCTCAACCGATTTCTTACAATATTTAGACAAACAAAAAATTGCCTTAGGTAGTAAAATAGAAATTTTAGACATTGAAACCTTTGATCAATCTTATACCATTGCAGTTGATGATCACGAAATGACGATTTCTAAAAAAATTGCCAGCAATCTGTTTGTGAAAATAAAATAAAAAAGCTTGTCCTTTAGGACAAGCTTTTTTATAACAATAATTTCATTTCTAATAAACCATAGTACTTACCAACTCCAAATCGATAAAGCTAGCATCAGACCACTTGTATTGTGAAATCCTGTTTTCACCAAAAGCAAACAAGGTTTCCTTGTAAATTACTACATCTTTAAAGGTATGCGGTACAGATTTCAAAAATCTAGTATCTTCAGGATTCGTAATATCAAATATTTTTAACTCATCGTCGCAAACCACTAAATAATTACCATAGAGTGCCAATCCTCTGGGCATTACCAATTCCTTTGTTGCAATCTCAACGGGTTTTGAACGATTAGTTATATCATAAATAAGTAAAGCATTTCTAGTATTGCCACAGAAACCATTTGAATGCAACGTCACATAAGCATGGGTAGCGTTCGCTACAACTGGATCACAAGCTCTAAAATGTTGTGCTTTAGAAAGCAATTTTGGATTTTCTGGAAAACTAATATCATAAATATACAAAGCATCCATAGACCCTACAAACAGATACGCTCCAAAAGAGAATAAGGTTTCAATGTTAAACCCTACAGATGTACCTCCAACCTTTGTTGGATTCGAAGTATTCACAATAGAGAATACATTTAAATATTGTTGATCTACCGTATAAAGATAATCTCCTTTAAGGACGAAAGTAGCTAAAGAACCCCCTTTTCCGTCCAGGCTCTCGCTTCCGTTTGAATTTCCTGATGAACCATTATCACTACTACACCCCAAACACAGTCCCAAAGCAATCACAATAGGAGCTACTATTTTTAAAATCTTTCTCATCTTATTTAATCTTCCAATCAACAATTACATGATTATCCCCAAGATAATTCATACCTCCACTTGGAGAAGTCATACTTGGGAATACGTTTTTAACTCGCTTTAATATCGAAATTTTCTTGGTTTCTACATCAAGTGTAAAAGCAACCAAATCGACAGCTTGATTAACATAAAACACATTACCACGAATAGCTAAATCTGTAGCTCCAGGTAAATTTAAAAAAGCGACTTCAATAGGTTGTTCAGGTTGGCTATTATCATAAATATGAAAGCCCGTATTGTGATCTCCAATAAACATCCATTGCTCTTTCAAATAGATCTTCCCCGCACGATCCATTGCTTGTTTAGGCAAAACCTTGATAGAACTTTCTAAATCTTCTCTTGTCATTACCACAGCCTCAAACGGATCTGTATAAAAATAATCGTCTTCACAATCTCTAGTAAGACAACAAGAACTCATAAAAAACGAGAAAGACATTAGGCCTATTATGTTCAAAAATGATCGAAACTTCATGAGAATATTTTTGATAAATTTAAGTAAATAAATCAAATCACCAACATTATCATTGATTTTATAAACAATCATCAACAATAAAAATCGCACAACTAACTTTCAACACACAAAAATCAACTCGTACTTAATAATAAATCAATACATCGAAAACACAAATTCAAAATCTTTTACAAAAAAAGCTCCCTATAAACATAGAGAGCTTTTGGAAGTTTTTATCAAAAACTATTAAACAAACTTAACGCCTAGTCAACAGTAAAGCTTACTTTATTAGTAACCTGAGGAACCTCTAAAACATTTACGTTTATGGAAGCTTTAATTTGTTTCTGACTATATTTTATATCTGCAGTACCTCGTTTCACTTTGTAATATCCAGTTTCTCCTTTACAATAACAGAATCTGCCAAAAATCATTTTAACATCTTGAAGATTTATATGCTCTAGCATTAATCGTTGACGCTCTTTAGGAACCTCAAATACAATTTCTTCTCTATAAAATCCATCCATCAAAACATCATCCGTATGTTTTTTATATGTATAAATAACTACATCCGTATTTTCTGAAGGCAAAAGCTCATAGAAAACCTCTCCTCTATTTCCATCTTCTACAGAAGCAACAGATAAAGAAACATTTGGAATTCGATCTACTTTACAACTCCCTTCAATTGGGCAATAAGAGTTTATTGAGAACTTAGAAGTCATTTCATTTGTTTTTGTTTCAGCTAAGGTATGTTTTACAGGAGTACACCCTAATATCAAAGCTGTTAAAGAAAGAAAAAGTATTTTTTTCATTATATATTTATTTACCATTAAAAGTATTCATCGTATT
>JASLDM010000115.1 GCA_030151565.1 Flavobacterium sp.
TACAAATAACTTTTGAAACCAGCCATTCCCATTCCATTTGCAAGCCACGCTTTGGCATATTCCATAGCTTCGTGCGGGCAAGCGGTGTTTTTCCACGCGTCAAATTGATTTTGTTTTTCAAAATAAAGTGCCCAATCTTCATCAGTATGCAGATCCGTTTCGGAAATATTTAAACTCAATCCATCTTCATCCAAAACCACCAGCTCTGCAAAAGGCGGAACCGAAGTTTTACCGTCTTGGTAACATCTACAAACTACAAAAGAACTGTAACTCATTACCCCAGCATTTTTTCCAGTTCCACAATAGCGGCTTGTCTTTGGACGTCCAATTCTTTTATAGCAGCAATAATATCTTTGGGTGCATCGTAGTGCACTTCTTCATACACCACTTCTTTGTATCTATTGATGCTAAGGTCATAATCTTGGGCTATAATCTCTGCCTTGGGCACTAAAAACGATTGCGTGGTACGTGCGGCTACTAAAGCTGTAACCTCTTTAGGGGTTAAGTCTGCCAGTTTATGCCAAGCTAGTAAAATAGCAGGTATATCACATTTTCCAGCTACCTCTTCAACCACGCTCTCTGGTTTTGAAAACACTTGTTCCATAGCCTCTTCCGACACCAACATCGTGCGCTTGTCGTCCAAACTATATCCGTCGGCTTTCATATCGTAAAACCAAACGTTATCCGTACCTCCCGAATTGGTTTTGGTAAAAATCAAGATAGCCGTACTCACCCCAGCATAAGGTTTAAACACCCCGCTTGGCATAGAGATCACCCCTTGTAATTGCTGGTTTTCAATCAATTCTTTACGGATGTTTTTATGCGCAGCAGAACTACCAAATAACACCCCATCGGGTACAATTACCGCAGCACGACCGCCTAATTTTAGCAAACGCAGAATAAGCGATAAGAACAACAATTCTGTTTTCTTGGTTTTGGTGGTTTGCAACAAGCTTTTTTCAACCTCTTCAGAATCCAAAGCGCCTTTAAACGGCGGATTGGCCAAGATCAAAGAATACTGACTCGCAATTTCATTGCTTTCTGCCAAGGCATTAATCCCTAACACCGTTGGATTATCTATGCCGTGCAACTGCAAGTTCATAGTAGCAATACGCATCATCGAAGGGTCAATCTCAATCCCGTTAAACATCTTGGTATTGTAATGCTCGCGAAACCCTTTTTCTAAAAACCACGCATCGTGAACCTCATTTAAATACTGACTTGCATTCACCAAAAATCCAGCCGTACCCATTGCAGGATCACAAATAGTATCTTCTTTTGTCGGTTGCATCAGCTCCACCATCATACGAATAATGTGGCGGGGCGTACGGAACTGTCCGTTAGTCCCTGCTTCTGCTATTTTACCCAACATATATTCATACAAATCTCCTTTGGTATCTTTTTTATCCAAAGGCAATTTGTTTATTTGTTGTACTACTTTATCCAACAACTTTGGTGTTGGAATCATAAACGTAGCCCCTTTCATATATTCTGAAAACTTACCACCCGCAGCACCAATGGTTTTCATAAAGTCAAAAGCAGTAACGTGATTTAATTCTTCTTTTGGGCGTGTAAAAATATCATACATCACCTCTGGATCTTTGTCTTTAAAGTAATTCCAGCGCAAGGTAGCTTGGGCTTCCGTATATATATTTTTCTTTACAGAAGAACCCAATAAGGCAATCTCTTTTTCAATTAAAATTTGTCTATCGTCCAATTGTTTCAAAAAGATAAGATACGTAAACTGTTCGATGACCACCAAGGGATTAGATATACCCCCTGTCCAGAAATCATTCCATATTTTATCAATCTGAGACTTCAATTCTCCTGTAATCATAATGATCTATTATTAGTGCTATTAGTAATAAAAACGGTACTAAAAAGCCGTTTTGGGTGTCTTTAAAAATGCTTTTTTTAAACGCATCTTCAAAGATAACGCAATACACCGCATTTGCAATTATACCGCTTAACTATTGCATAAAAAAATCCCCAATCAAGGGGATTCTCATCTATACCTACAAAAAACATACAAACTACCATCTCACTAACGTAAAATCGCCCAAGTACTGATTTTTTGAAGAGGCTATTATTCCGTTGGAATGGGCTTGATACCAAAATCCCCAGATATGTATGGTATGCAACAACCATTCTTTCGGAAACGGTATAAGCGCTTCACTCACCTCCCTATTTTCTTCCAATTCGTAAACAAGAAACCGGCGGAGCATCGGATTATAGGCATACAAAACCAACCTGTTTTGCACATCGGATTGCACGTTCATTACAAACCTATTCCAGCAGATCCGAACCTTCAGCCCACGTCTTAGCGTTGCGTTTCTCAGCTTGCGCGACACTCCCGTGCCGTTGGTAAACACAAGCTTACTCAAATCAATCATCGACGTAGTGCCCACGCAAACCACAGCTTGCCGCTCAGCCTGATCTACCAACACATCCAGTGCCGATTTACTTGTCCCCCTTGGTCTATAATGCTTGTTTATCAAAAACTCCATACTTTTAAAAAAGTGTAGCAACCATTCGCGTTCTTGTCCTGCGGCTACTACAACACAAGAGTCTAAAGCAATCCCTACGTTTGCCCTTGATGTTTTCAAATTCCCGTGTCGCAACGTGCGTTTTCTCCTGTCCGACATTACCGTTGTTTTTTTTACTAGTGTCATACTATTCCATTTTATAAGTTCTAAATTGGGTTGATAAGCCCTAAACCGATTGCAATAACTCATTCGCAAACAATCACATTAAACATCTGTTGCAGCATTTTTCGAAAGCCAATGCCATAGCGCTTTTCAATATCTGTTGGAGATAATACCGTAGTGATATGCACCTTGGGATGCTGAAAATCAAATCGGTGCTCATAGCAATGTTCCACCACGTTATACCCCACTTCGCAGTTGGTTCCAAAATGCTTTGCAGGCAGTTCCTTTCCCAAATTATCCAAGCAAATCGGTTTGCTATTTTTGCTCAAATAAGCATTAAAAGCGTCAAAGCCACGTTTGGTAAATTCCTGCGAAAGCAAGCGACACGAAACAATCTCATAGTGCTTCTTACGCGGAAAAAAGGGTTTTACCAACTTCATCAAGGCGGTTTTACCAACCCCACTATCGCCCATCAACAAAATGCCTTTTCGCAAGTCTAAATGTAACTTTTCCAACAAATTCTCATCTTCTATCGCGTAAATAAGCAACTGATACAACACCCTTTTTTGGTAGCGATTCAATATAAAGTTTTGACCATAAATGCGTTTTCCCTCTTGCAATACATACGCCGTACACGTTTCAAAATCGTACACTCTTCGTTGATCCTTAATCTCATAAGTATCTTCAAACACGAACTTACATCTGCTCATAATACTTTTTATTAATTTTATTTTTAGTTAATTCTTTGTTTATAGTTTTACTATTGTGTCCCAGTACTTGTCCACTTCCTCTCCCGCTACTGGTAGCATTACTAGCCGCATAACTTGTTGCACTACTGGCCTCGGTACTAGTCTCAAAAGTGGTACAAGAAGCAGGGGGCTTATCGGTCATATTCAACAGCTTTACCGCACTGATTCCGTACTTCGATTGGCTCGGTACGTAATGCACCCAGCCCCACCGGTGCAAATCCTGCATTAAATTGCTATACGTAGTCTTACTTCCAATTTTACTAAGGGTCATCAACTCATACCGGTTGATGACAAATTTCTCTGGAAAACGGTTGATGTTCCACATTTGAAACAACGCAAAATACAAGCTGATGTGTGTAGGCTTTGCATCGCTATTCATCCTCAATTCTTCAAACCAATGGTTTAAATGTTTAATGTAATCCATACTAAATAGGGTTTTGATTAGGTAAATGTCATCACGCTGATTGACAGGTCTAAATTAAAAAGGGGCTTTTAAAAAAATACGGTACTACGAACGTTACTCCTCAAAAAAAAAAGAGTTATTTGATAAATATCATTTTTCAACTAATTAATAAACAGTAGTATTACATTATAAATAAAAAAGATAATCGTTAAAATTTATTGTTATGGATAAAAAATTTAAAAAATTTCTAAAGACTCAGAAAAACATCATGACTACTGTAAAAAACAACACAGAGTACAATGACAAGTTTTTTGCAAAGGGATATTTCCAGATAAAAGAGCTTATTACAGAAATAAATATTTTTTTAGTCGATTATAATTTCGAAAACGACAAAAAAGAGCAATCCTTTTTCAAAAATCAGATGACCAATCTCTATGCAGACTATTGGTGTTGTTCAGAATTGTATCATTTGTACATTCACAAACCGATGTGGACAGAACATTTTCAACAGTTTTTCATTGACTCAAGCAAAAAATATAAGAACTACAAGGCTGAATATGCCGTTGAATATGCAAAATACTGTAGCGATGTGTATAAAAAAGAAAACGATATTTATTTGAAATACAACTGGATTACCTCTGAACCAATGCGTATACCAACCTTTATGGATAGTGCCTACAACTATTTATACCCTTCGTATATGCAAGCGTTAGACAGGCTGATTAGCTTTTTTGAACTCAAGGTAAACAGTACGGCAACCGTTCCTATTGGCTCCACCAATCTTACTTGGAATAAGAGCAAATCAGATCTGGTTATACTAGGCCTTGCACTAAAACATTCCGATGCCTTTGGCGAGGATTCCATATCTACCCAACGCATTGTAAGTGCCTTGTCTAAATTTTTCAACATTGAAATAAATAACCTTCAAAAGGTCATTACAGACATCAAAAACCGTAAAAACCCAGAAAACAATATTTTGTTGAGTATGACCACAAATTTTAAAGACTACATTAATAAATAAAAGCCTTGGTGGTGAACCAAAGCTTTAGCCGTCATTGGCGCTTGTTGAAATAGTTGTGAAACAGCCACGAAACAAAACAACTCATCACTGCACCTACACACGCAAGAATAGCGGTTCTTGCTACATCATCCCAATACAAATTGGGGAGCAACCCTAAGGTGGTACCCGATAAGGTACCACACGTTAGGGTGGTGTTCCACTTAAGCATCCGAATCGGGGCTTAAGGGTTTTACTTCACGGGCTTGTTCCTCCTCTTTGCGATCCGCAATGGTTACCTGACTTACGGCAGACGCCACGCCGCCCGCCACGGCCAAATACCCTGCTACGGTAACCAGTCCTGCTGGCAAGGCAATAGGGGCTGCCAAAATACTACCACTTACCGCAAGCAGACTTAAACCTACGGTGCGCATAATT
>JASLDM010000028.1 GCA_030151565.1 Flavobacterium sp.
TTGATAGAATACAGGCTCGTTTATAAATGCTGCTTTACCTTCTGCTATTAATTCTTCTTTTCGTTTGATGAATTTATCACTTGCAAACTTTAAGAATATTAAGCTCAACACCACGTGTTTATATTCTGAAGGCTCAATTGATCCGCGTAATTTATTTGCAGCATCCCATAGGATTTCTTCTGTACTTTTTGTTTGGACTTTCTTAGCCATTTAAAATAATTATCTGTTAAAGTGTAAAAAAGTAAAGATATAAAAGGATCGTATAAGTAGCTAAGTAAAATGAGCAAACACCTTAAAAATGTTAGTAAACAAACGCTTTTCTAGTGTTTTAGGGTAAACCCTTGTGTTTCCACCTACGCAAATGAATGCGAAACGTGATTATTGTTATGGATATTCGTTGTGGTACTGTATTGTGATGTATGCAATGTGGAGACGCGAAGTATCGTCTCTACTGATATGTTGGGGTAAAATCGGAATTTGAAAATCGAAAACCACAAATCACCCCTACATCAAAAAAGAAAAGCCCCCCTTTTACTCCGTCCCACTTTTGGTCACTTTTATGTTCATTTGATAGCAAATGATGTCAAATGATGTCAAAATAACCGCTTTGAAAAAAAAAGTTTTCAAAGGGTTGTAGTTTTGCTATGTAAAGATGAAGGAAATGTAGCTACACCCAAATCAATACAATTCATTTTTAACCATTTAAAAACTAAAAATCATGGCAGAATTATCAATTGGAATCTTAGGTGGATTCAGCGGAACTGTAGGAACTGTAGTAGGTGCAAATTGGAGAGGTAAAGACATTATTCGTGCAAAGCCTAAAAAAAAGAAACGTGTGGGGTCTGAACTTCAAGTGAAACAACGTGCGAAGTTTAAATTAATAGCGCATTTTATGGCTCCACTCAACAAGATTACGGCTAAGTATTTTGGCCAGTATCAAGGAGCTAAATCGCGTACTAACTTGGCGATGTCGCACCAATTGCTGGAAACAGTAGTAGAAACCGAAAATGGCTTTGAGATTGACTACTCAAAAGTGATCATCACAAAAGGAAACTTGCCACAGGTGAACGTTACAGCGATTACGAACGAAAACGCGCAGGTGTCCGTTACGTGGAATCCTAACCTGACGGCCAACTTGGCCAAACCAAACGACAAAGTGATTGCAATCTTGCATTCGAAATCACAAAACATGTTCTACTTGCCTTCTGAAACACCTTTGCGTTCGGAAGGGTCTTTTCAAATTCCGTTGCCAGAAGCGTGGACTGAAAATGACGTATCGGTGTGGTTAATCATTGCAAACGCTAAAGAAAATGAATGTAGTAACAGCGCTTATATTGGAACAGTATAGCTAAAATACCCCTTGCCATAATAAAAAACCCCCACAGTATATGCTGTGGGGGTTTTGGGTTTTATTTATTCGCCAATTAAATAACCAAACATTCAATTCGCTTAATTATGTCTTCTTGCCAAGACTTTATAGTATCAGAAGTTGCAATCTGAATTATACTACATTCTTTTTCAGACATTTCACCGCAAAATTCTGAACTAAAATAATTTCCTTTTTGAATTACATTAGCATCCGAAGGATAAAGAAGCGCAACTTTTTTTGCTTGATAAAATCTATGATAGACATACATCTGACGAAGATCTTCAGGCGATGGATTATGACCATTTAGATTTTTCCACTTAGTGTCCAAAACAATTGTACATTGAGTTTCCACACATTTCAAAATTAAATCAGGTCTCATTTTTGAAGAATAACCCGAGATAGGCTTCCAAAAACTCTTAGTTACTTGTGAAGAGATATGATGAGTTTTCATCTTTCTTTTTAATGTTACAAAGATAAACTGCTCCCAAAGATTATTCATATCAAACATTAACGCTAATACATTATTTCGTCCTTTTGAAATATCTGGATGATAATTGAGAAGTATTAGTTTAGCTATTTCTCAAGTTGTTGGTGTACACGCTGTAGTTTTAGAAGAAGGACAAGATATCAATGCTGTTATTCGTGACTTGTATCCGGATGCAAAGGAGATTTCTTCTGCTTTAAAGGATGTTACATTGAGTACTTTAGATCCTAATTCGGTTGCAGAAGCAACTAACTTAAAGGATGTGGACTTGCCAATAATCGAAGGAGAGTTAGGAGTAGCTGAGAATGGTTGTATCTGGATTCCTCAAGAGATTAAGCACAAAGCATTGTATTTTATCACACAATACTTAGTTATCGTTTTAGATAAGAATAAGATTGTCAATAATATGCACGAAGCTTTTGCTAAGATTGGAACAAAGGATAAAGGGTTTGGAGTGTTTATTTCAGGATCTTCTAAAACAGCTGATATTGAACAAGCTTTAGTAGTGGAAACCCATGGACCTAAAGGGTTAACAGTTATTTTAAAATAATTAAGAATAGTTTAGTATTGCTTAGATTATAATGGAAAAGAGACGTATAATTGCGTCTCTTTTTTAATACCTTAAAAACCAAGCAATATGAGATATCTATCTATCTTATTTATTAGTGCATTATTATGTAGTTGTTCTACTTCTATTAGAACAAAAGTGTCTGGATCGAAGCATAATTCGTTAGCGGATTCTACCAAAGTATATTTAGTTAATGATGCTCGTCAATTACCAGAAGCAACAGAACTAGTGGGAACAGTCAAAATTGGTGATTCTGGATTCACAACTCGCTGTGATTATGAAACTGTATTAACAGATTTTGAGAATGCGGCGCGTAAACTGGGTGCCAATATTATTATGGTAACAGAGGTGAAGACACCAACCGCCTTGGGTAGTACTTGTTATAGAATACAAGGAAAAGCTTTTCGTAACCTGAATACAGAACACTTAAAAGATCTGCGTTTCAGCGATTATAACTCGTATGCTAAGAAAATAGATGGAGATCCTGATTATGCTATTGTTCATTTTTACAGACCAACAGGAGGTCCTGGTAATTTATTGGGCTACAAAGTAAAGGATGAGAATAATGGAAATATTGGAAGAATGCGTACTGGAGAAACTTTTAGCTACCAGACAACTGCATACGGAGATAGAGTCTTTAAAGGTAGTTTAGAGACTACAGAAGAAGTAAAACTTACTTTAGAAAAAGGACACGAGTACTATGTTAAGTGTAGCGTAGGTTTTGGAATTATGTTAGGACGCCCTATTATCAAGCAAATGCGTGTTGATATTGGAGAAGAGGAGTATAATATATTGTCTAAGAAACAAAAGAATAAATAGCAGTGTAAACGCAATAAAAAAGGACACTGTACCAAAAACTGTGTAAGTATTAAATTCTGCTTGGGTTAAAACCGAGCAGAATTTTTTTTTTATATTTAATATTTATTTAGACGGAGCGTTTGGGCGGCCTTATTTATTTAGCGAGCGTCAAATGCTTGAAGATACCGTAAAATGAAAAGGCGTAACGCAGTGGAGCTCGTTTTTTCATTTAGGTATCGAAAACTAATTTGACCGCTAAAGAAATAGAGCCTTGATCTTTTTTGTTTCTTTTTG
Organism: Flavobacterium sp.; assembly: GCA_030151565.1. Lineage (GTDB taxonomy): Bacteria > Bacteroidota > Bacteroidia > Flavobacteriales > Flavobacteriaceae > Flavobacterium. The sequence continues at coordinate 3,514 of JASLDM010000028.1, forward strand.
GGATCAAGCCAAAAAAGAAAAGAAGATAACAGAAACAACAACTTTTAAGCAAACACCACTATTTCTTGAGTAAACGCAAAAAAGCCTGTCAAATGACAGGCTTTTCGATTTGAAAGGACTTAGGTGTACTAAGCTTTCAACTATTTTGATTCGTTATTTTTCTACAAAAACAACACCATCATAACACGCATTGTAAATGTCTTTCAACTCTTGAACCGTTGGTTTTCTTGGGTTGAAACCAGTACAAGGGTCTAAGAAAGCATTGTTAGCAATGAAGTCTAA
>JASLDM010000151.1 GCA_030151565.1 Flavobacterium sp.
TAGCCTCCTCCAAAAATATGACTGAAATAAGAAGAGCGGTATCTAGGTGGCACAGCACTTAAATTTAATCCGTTTTTCTCCAAAGCTTCTTGTTCAAAAGCGATAACGTCATCTACTACTGTACCTGCTGCTAAAGTATGCCAAGCCATATCAATAGTAGAAGCTCCCATTAGCTCTGTTAAGGAATAGCCTTTATTAAAGTTTTGAGATTGTTTAATTTTCTCAATCAAAGTTGAAGGAATGACCTCACCAGTTTGATAGTGTTTTGCATAGTTATTCAATACTTCTGGCATCAAAGCAAAATGCTCGTGGAATTGAGAAGGGAATTCTACAAAATCTCTAGAAACGCTAGTTCCAGAAAGTGTAGGGTATTTTTGATCTGCAAAAAATCCGTGAATAGCGTGTCCAAATTCGTGAAACATTGTGATTACGTTGTCTTGAGAAAGCAAAGTAGGTTGTCCCGCTGCAGGTTTTGGAAAGTTCGCAACATTATAAATAACCGGTAGTTGGTTGTAAAGTTTTGATTGCTCCACAATATTGCTCATCCAAGCTCCGCCACGTTTAGAATCTCTTTGGTAGAAGTCTGTGTAAAACAAACCAATAGGGGATTGGTCTTCATTGAAAAGTTCGTAAACCTTTACATCTTCATTCCAAACAGGTAAATCTTTACGTTCTTTGAATGTAATTCCGTACAGTTTGTTTGCCATAAAGAACACTCCGTTTTCCAAAACAGAATTCATTTCAAAGTAAGGTTTTAGCTCATTTTGATTTAATGCATACTTATCATTTCTTATTTTTTCAGCATAAAAATCCCAGTCAGCAGCAGTTAGTGCAAATGGGTTTTCTTCTTGTTCAATAAGTGCCTGAATTGTTTTAGCTTCTTCTTTTGCATTCGCAACTGCATAGGCACTAAGTTGTTTTAATAAGGCTTGTGCTGCATCAGGAGTTTTAGCCATTGTGTTTTGTAAGCTCCAAGCGGCATAGTTTTCAAAGCCTAACAATTTAGCTTTGTCTGCTCGTTTTTGAGCAAGGGCTATTAAGGTTTTTTGCGTATCGTTAGCATCTTTTTTTTCTGCACGTACCCAAGCGCCATCAAATAGTTTGGCACGAGCTTCTTTAGAAGTCATATCTGCTAAACTTGGTTGTTGTGTAGTGTTATTTAAAGGCATTAAATAGCTTCCGTCTGCTTGTTTTAGACTGGCAATTTCATCAGATGTTAAACCTTGAAGTTCGGCCTCAGTAAAAGTGACACCACCGGATTTGGTTGCAGCCAATAGCTTCTCTCCAAAGGTGTTACTCAAAGATGCTAATTCTTGATTGAGCTCTTTTAACTTTGCTTTATCAGCATCGTTTAAATTAGCACCAGCTGCTAAAAAGTTGGTGTAATACACTTCAGTCAAACGTAAATCTTCACCTTCAAGTTTTAAGGTTTCACGTTGCTCATATATAGATTTAATTCGTTGAAATAACGCATCATTTAAATAGATAGCATCACTATGAGCAGCAAATTTAGGAGCTAATTCAGCACTTATTTTTTGAAGCTCTTCGTTGGTGTCAGCTCCTGTAAGTACACTAAATACACTACGCACACGACTTAATAACGAGTTTGATTGTTCTAAGGCTACCAACGTGTTTTCAAAAGTTGGCGCTTCGGTATTGGAAGTGATCTTGTCGATAGCTTCCATTTGTTGACGCATACCTTCTATCAAGGCAGGCATAAAATCTTCATTCTTGATTTTTGAGAAGTCAGCTGTTTTGTATGGAAGCGTACTCTCTGCATAAAAAGCATTAGATGAATTCCAATCAGACGCATCTGTTGCTTTATCACAAGAGATGCTAAATAGAGATGCTCCTGCAACTACACCCATTACGGTTTGTTTAATGTACATAAGGAATAAGGTTTATGATTGTATTCAAATATAAGCAATAATTTTTTAATGCCTAAAAGAAGAAAAGGCTCCTTCCTAGAAGGAGTGCCATTATACAAAGATGTTCTGTATGTTTTTGTAAGTGTGAAATGGAAGGTACGCATTGAAATAAAAAAGCCACAATTCCTTTTTATATAGGTCTTGTGGCTTTGGTATTGCTATTAAATAGAAGAAACTTTAGGCTGTAGTTACACAGCGACTTGTTTCTTTTGGAGTATAGGTTTAAACAAAGTAGGCTAGTACAACACCAATTACAATGGCGCCTAGTTTTGTTAGGTTGAAACGATGCCCTTCACTGCTTTCAAATATAATAGTAGAGGAGATGTGAAATAATATTCCTACTACTATAGCAGAGATTTCTGTGTAATAACTTTTTAAGAAAACCAATTGATCTGAAATCAAGGTTCCTAATGGCGTCATAAACGCAAAGGCAATCATAAAGAAGAAAATCCATCGTTTGTTCATTTCGGCATTAATAAAAAATGATGTCAAGATAACCGAAATTGGCAAATGGTGAATGGCTATTCCCCAAGCTAAATCATTGTGCTGACTGATAGGCATTCCTTCTAAAAAGGCGTGTAAGCACAAACTGAAAAACAGCAACCAAGGTATTCGACTGAGTTTTTCGTGTCCGTGAACGTGTCCGTGTTCGGCACCTTTAGAAAAATATTCCAATATAATCTGAAATACAATTCCTGCCATAATAAAGAAACCAATAGTACCTCTACTGTGATCATGTCCTGCCTCACTATGGTCGTGCGCTGCTGCTAAGGCGTCAAATTGATATACATCTGGCAACAAATGTGTTACGGTGATGGTCAATAGGAATGATCCACTAAAAGCTAAAAGTAGCTTTAGGTTTTGCTTGTTTTTAGGTTCAATAAAGATAGCGATTAGATATCCTAATATCACCGAGAATAAAGGTAGTATGTATACCATCTATTTAAATATCATAATTAATCGGTCCGAGGTTTCTTTGTGGAATTTATGTAATTTGTAATCACCAAATACATCAAGTAAATAAATACCTGCTTCTTCCATCATCGCTTCAAAATCTTCTAAGCGTAGGGCGCGTACGTGTTCTGTATACGCGTGTTTTTGACCATCAGCTTCAAAAGCAATATCCTTTACAATAAAGCCGTCTTCATAACGTCTTTCAATGTGGAAGTCAATTCCGTCAACTGTTTTTAGTTCTTTAGGCACTAAATGCGGAATAACTTTATCTACATTCATAAAGTCCATAACTGCAAAACCTGTTTCCGTCAAGCTGTTTTGAATAGCAGTAAGGGTTTTGGCATTATCTGCAGGATCGGAGAAATAACCGAAACTTGTGAAAAGGTTAAAGATAGCGTCATATTTTTGAGTCAATGGCTCGCGCATATCGTGAATATGAAAGTCTAGGTTGTCGCTTTCGTGTTCTTTTGCATAGTTAATGCTATTCGGAGATAAATCTACCCCGGTTACTTGGTATCCCAAGGTTGATAAATACACGGAATGACGGCCTCTACCACAAGCTAAATCCAATACTTTAGCATCTTCAGGAAGATTCAAATAGTGGGTTAGGTTGTCAATAAGCAATTGAGCTTCTTCGTGATTTCTGTCTTTATATAAAGTATGGTAATACGTTGTGTCGAACCACGAAGCATACCAAGAACTGTTTTCTTTTTGCATTGTTTTGTTTTAAATACTTTTATAGCCTACAAATTTACTTTATTTTTGTTGATTAATTCATACAAATAATATTCCTGAACGATTCAGCATATGGAAAACTTTAAAATGATTGCAAAGACCTTTTTTGGTTTTGAAGAAATATTAGCCAAAGAGTTACAACTTTTGGGTGCTAGTCAAGTGAAAACAGGCGTACGAATGGTGAGTTTTGTAGGTGATCAAGGATTTATGTATAAAGCTAATTTAGCTTTGCGTACGGCCCTCAAAATTTTGAAACCAATCCAACAGTTTGCTGTTTATAATGAAGCAAATCTATATCGAGGAATTCAGAGTATTGATTGGAGTGAGTATTTAACAGAACATCAGACGTTTGTAATCGATGCAACAGTGAACTCAGATTCATTTAATCATTCTCAATTCGTAGCCCTAAAAGCCAAAGATGCTATTGTGGATCAATTTAGAAATGCGGTTGGTAAACGTCCAAGTATTGATAAAGATCATCCAGATTTGAGAATTAACGTCCATATTCAAAAAGATATGTGTTCGGTTTCTTTAGATTCATCAGGTAATTCGTTACACCAACGCGGCTATAAAACGGCTACAAATATTGCACCGATCAATGAAGTATTGGCTGCAGGTATGTTGTTGATGTCTGGTTGGGACGGACGTACAGATTTTATCGATCCAATGTGTGGAAGTGGAACAATTTTGGCAGAAGCTGCTATGATTGCTTGTAATATTCCGGCAAATATCAATAGAAAAGAGTTTGCTTTTGAGAAATGGAAAGATTGGGATGCAGATCTATTTGAAAAAATTGAAGAGTCTTTAATGAAGCGCATTAGAGAGTTTCATTACACAATCAAAGGGTATGACAAGGCTCCATCTGCGGTAATGAAAGCTCAAGATAACATTAAGAATGCGAATCTGGATGATTATGTTGTGATTGAGCAAGCGAACTTCTTTGAAACGGAAAAAGAGACTGAAGGACCTTTGCATATGGTGTTTAATCCACCTTATGGAGAGCGTTTGGATATTGAATTGGAACGTTTTTATAGAGAAATTGGAGATACTTTAAAGCAAGGATACCCAGGAACAGAAGCTTGGCTTATTACTGCAAATTTAGAAGCATTGAAGTTTGTAGGCTTACGTCCTTCAAGAAGAATAAAATTGTTTAACGGAAAATTGGAAACGCGCTTTGTGAAATACGAAATGTATGAAGGAAGCAAGAAAGCAAAATTCCAAGCATAAAAAGATATCGTTATGGGAGCAAAAACAAAATCATTATTATTTCAGTTTATTAGTTTTGCAGCTTTCTTTTTGGGAGCACGCTATTTGGTAGCTACCTATACAGGGCTTACAGGGTTTTGGATTCCAGCAACCAGTGCTATTGTGGCAATGCTATTGGCGCCTCAATTCAAGGTTTTTAAAACAGATAAAGGCGACAAGGTTTGTATGCGTTGGATCTTTTTGAAAGGGGTGAAAATATTGAACTAAACTACCGGTATATACTATTTATAAGCCGTTTGTGATACTACATTGCAAACGGCTTTTTTATTGAAATAAATCCAATCGTTTTTAGCGGAT
>JASLDM010000077.1 GCA_030151565.1 Flavobacterium sp.
GTGTCTAATCCAATTTTTGCAAATTCATCAATTACCCAACTTTCTATTTCGTCTTTGAATTCTTTCAACTCAACGTCGTCTTCATTTGAAAGATCAGCCACATCTCTCATAACGTCTAATTCATAGCCCGTAAGCATTCCTGCCAACTTAATATTCTGTCCTCCACGACCAATTGCTCTAGAAACCTCTTCAACGTTCAAATAAACGCTGGCTTTTTTAGTTTCTTCGTCCAATTTAATCATATTGATTTTTGCAGGAGACAATGCTCTTGTAATATATAATTGTGTGTTATTTGTGTAATTGATAACATCAATATTTTCATTTCCTAGTTCACGTACAATTCCGTGGATACGAGACCCCTTCATCCCAACACAAGCTCCAACTGGATCGATTCTATCATCATAAGAATCTACCGCCACTTTTGCTTTTTCACCTGGGATACGCACAACTTTCTTAATCATGATTAATCCGTCTGCCACTTCAGGAATTTCTTGTTCGAATAATTTCTCTAAAAACTTCTCCGAAGTTCTAGACATAATAATTTGAGGTTTATTACCTCTTAATTCCACATTCTCAATAATACCTCTTACGGTATCTCCTTTTCTGAAAAAGTCAGATGGAATTTGTTTTTCCTTTGGCAAAACAATTTCATTTCCTTCATCATCTACCAAAATTACAGCTTTTGGTCGAACATGATGAATTTCTGCTGCATAAACTTCTCCAATCAAGTCTTTAAACTGCTTGTATAAGTTTGTATTATCGTGTTCGTGAATCTTAGAAATAAGGTTTTGACGTAAAGCTAAAATTGCTCTACGACCTAGTTGAATCAATTTTACCTCTTCAGAAAAATCTTCTCCAACTTCAAAATCTGGCTCTATTTTACGAGCATCAGATAAAGAAATCTCAGAATTATCATCTTCAACCTCACCATCAGCTACTACAATACGATTTCTCCAGATCTCCATATCTCCTTTATCTGGATTAATAATAATATCAAAATTATCATCAGATCCATATTTCTTCTTCAATGCATTTCTAAACACATCCTCCAAAATTGCCATTAATGTAACTCTGTCGATTGATTTATCGTCTTTGAAATCTGAAAATGATTCAATTAATGCAATATTCTCCATGCAGTATTCTTTTTAAAATGAAATTATAACAATAGCTTCTTTAATTTGTTCAAACGGTATTGCCTGTTTTTTTTCTACAGTAACTTTACCTTTCCCAACTGGCTTAGCTTCGCGTGCTTTCCATTCCAAATAAATGTTTGCATCATCTACTTCTACCAAGTTGGCTTCGTATTTATCTTGATCTACAGTTGTAACTTTTAACTTTCTACCAATATTTTTATTAAACTGTCTTGGTAATTTCAAAGGAGAAGTAGCACCTGCAGAGGCAACCTCTAAAGAAAAATCCTCTTCTTCACGATCCAAATTGTGCTCTACGATACGACTTACGTCGATACAATCTTGTAAAGTCACACCTTGATCACCGTCAATAGTAATCATAATTTTATTATCCGAAGAGATGGTATAATCGATCAAAAAAAGCTCTGGATGCTCTACCATTGCTTGATTTATCAGTTCTTTTACTTTTTCTTTAAATGCCATATTTCTATAAAAAGAGGGGACACCAGTCCCCTCATTATTTAATCGTTGTAATAAATAACAGCGCAAATATACTATTTTTTTTATACATTTAAAAGTTTTGTGTATTGATAATTATATTACTAACTTTATATTTTGACAGTTACCGCTAATTATATTCAACATTTATATCACTTTTTATGAAAAAAATTCTTGTCCCAACCGATTTTTCGGAACATGCTAACAATGCATTAAAAGCTGCTGCAAGCATCGCCAAAAAATGTGATTCGGAAATACTTTTGCTACATATCTTAGAATTACCGCAACAAGGCAGTGATTCAATTAATACAGGTACAGAGATACCAGAGGTGATGTTTTTTAAAAATGCAGCTGAGAACCGTTTAATTCAGCTTGCTTCTTCGCCAATTTTACAAGGATTACGCGTGTCGACTGTTTTAAAGTTAGACCGAACGTCTTTAGGAGTAACCAAAAGTGCTGAAGCAAACGATGCCGATTTGATAGTTATGGGATCACATGGCGCTAGTGGCTTCAAAGAGCTGTTTATTGGATCTAACACTGAAAAAGTGGTACGCACGTCACAAGTGCCAGTCCTCGTAATTAAAGAAGAGATTGAAGACTTTAAAATCAATGATTTTATTTTCGCTTCTGACTTTAGCGAAGGAATGAAACAACCTTTCTTAAAGGTTCAGAAATTCAGCAAAATATTTGGAGCTAAACTCCACTTACTAATGGTAAATACACCAAATAACTTTAAAGCAACACATGTTGCTGAAGAAATGCTGAATAATTTTTTGAGCGATGTTACAGATAAAGATTATGTTTTAGACACCTACAATGACCTCACTATTGAAAAAGGAATCCTAAACTTCTCTGACAAAATAAATGCTGATCTAATCGGAATAAGCACTCACGGAAGAAAAGGTCTTGCCCATTTCTTTAACGGAAGTATCAGTGAAGACTTAGTCAATCACTCCAAAAAATCAGTGATGACATTCAAAATATAATTCAATAAAAAAGAGGAACATAAAAATGTTCCTCTTTTTTTATCTTTAATTGATCCTTAATTATTAAAACAAATCCAATAATACAGATGGGAAAATTCCCATTACAATATTTATAACAACTGCAGTTAAACCTACAATCTTATAAAGAACAGGAATTTGAACCTCATTCGACGCTTCATCCAGTTCTTTAGTATACATTGCCAATATCACTTTCAGATAATAATAAACACTTATAATTGAATTTATCACTCCGAAAATAACTAACGTTAAAAAACCTTTATCTAAAGCCTGACTGAACAAAAAGAATTTACCAAAGAAACCAGCAAAAATTGGAATTCCCCCCATAGACAACAGTGCGATCGAAAGTATTACCGCCATCACTGGATTTGATTTTCCGAGCCCATTAAAATTTAAGATAAGTTCATCTGATTTATTTTTGGTCACACTAATTACTACAGAAAACGCTGCAATACCTGCAATTGAATATGCTGCCGCATAATAAAACAAGCTTGCTTCACTCCCTGCTAAATTCACCAAAGCCATCATCATAAAGCCAGCATGTGATATTCCCGAATAAGCCAATAATCGCTTAATATTATCTTGACGTAATGCCATTATATTCCCTACAGTCATTGTAGCAATTGCAATAATTACCAACACAGAGGTATAGACCGCTGGCATGGTATACGTTAATGCTACACTTAATTTAAACAAAGTTGCTACCGCTACAACCTTAGCCAAAGTACTCATTAAAGCGGTAGTTAAACTCGGTGCTCCTTGATAAACATCGGGTGCCCAAAAATGAAAAGGAACTGCTGCAATTTTAAACAACATACCAATAACCATCATCAAAACACCTAACTGATACCAACCTGGAATACCACCATTTACAGCCATTTTAAAAATAACTCCCAAATCAAAAGATGCAGTTGCTCCATATATTAAAGCTATTCCAAAAAGCACAATCCCAGAAGCAAATGAACCTAATAAGAAATATTTCATTCCTGCCTCATTACTCTTGATGTTTTTACGATCACTACCAGCTAAAATATATAAAGATATAGACAAGATTTCTAGTCCTAAGAAAAACATCGCCATATTTCCAAAGCTCACCATGGAAACAGCTCCCATCAAAAGAAACAACTTTAAAGAAACATAGTCAGATATCTTAGTATATTCTTTTTGATAAAAATCTCCACTCAGCGCCACCAAAAACGTTGTCAATACAATAAACAACGCTGAAAACATAGTTGAAAATGTATTTACGATAATCATATTGTTGAAAAATGCTTCTTCAACACCTAAATTCGTCAATGATAATCCAAGGATGGCTAACAAGCCAATCACCGTCATAGGAACTATTAATTTACGCAAATTAATAATTTCAGCGATGAGTACTAAAACCGCTAACCCTCCAATTGCTATTAATGTATTCATTTGTATTATTTTGGATTTATGATAATCGGTCGAACCGAATCCATCTTATAGTTACTTAATGTATGAAATAATTTCAACTAAACTTGGGGTAATTAAATCAGTTATTGGTTTTGGGAAAATACCCAAAAACAGAACCACTAAAACTAAAATCCCTAAAACTAGCCCTTCTACTCTAGTTACTTCTGCAAAAGGTTTTGCATTTGTTTCACCTAACATCGCTTTCTGAAACATTCTAAGCATGTAAAAAGCCCCAAAAATAATGGTAGACCCTCCAATAATTGCATACCAAATGTTAACTTGAGAAAGACCAAAAAGTAAAGAAAACTCTCCGATAAAACTAAAAGTTCCTGGTAAACCAATTGAGGCAAACATCAGAATCATAAAGAAAGAGGCAAACTTAACCGCTTGTTGGCGAATTCCACCCATTTCACCTATCATACGCGTTTGATATCTTCTGAAAATGATCTCCGCTACGAAAAATAATCCTACAATCACAAATCCGTGAGCAAGCATTTGATAAACAGCTCCACGAAGCCCATCTAGCGTCAAAGAATAAGTACCTGCAGCAATAAGTCCAACGTGAGCTAAAGAAGAATATGCAAAAAATCGTTTAATATTTGCTTGTTTTAAAGCTACAATAGACCCATAAACAACCCCTATTAAACTTAATATAATTACTGTAGACATCAATTCTTTTGCAGCTGTAGGTGCAATTGGCAATTGCCAACGAATTATAGAATACAATCCCATTTTTAGCATAATTCCAGACAACAACATAGTTCCCACTGTTGGAGCTTTCTCATAAGTAGAAGCCTGCCAAGTATGAAATGGAAAAATAGGAATCTTAATAGCGTATGCTAAAAAGAACGCTAAGAAAATCCAATATTGCTCTCTAGCTGTAAGTGACAAATTGTATAAATCTTTTAGCATAAAACTTCCCGCCTTTTGATATAAATAAATAAAGGCTACAAGCATAAAAAGTGACCCTGCAAAAGTGTAAATAAAGAATTTAAGGATTGCCTTTTTACGTGCTTCTAAGCTGTCATTACCCCAAAGAAGTGCTATAAAATAAATTGGGATTAAAGATAACTCCCAAAAAATATAATACAAAAAACCATCTGAAGCCAAGAATGTACCTGTCATCGCAAATGACATAAACAATACTAATCCATAAAAAGAATTTACTTTTTTAATCTCGCTCCCAAAAGAAGACAAAACAATTAATGGAGTTAAAGCCGTGGTTAATAAAACCAAGGCCAAGGCCAAACCATCCGCTTTAAGTGCAAAATAAATATTTGGATTGCGCATCCATTGCACTACAAAACTAGCATCAACACCTTGATTATGCTGACATATTATAACAATGGTTTCTACAAAGGCAGCGATTCCGACAACTAACGCTACTTTTGCTGCTGATTTTCCAGCAAAGTAAGTAGCTAATGCTCCCACTAATAACGTTATTAAAAGTATAGTTACGTTCATTTTTCTAAATTAACTAGCAATGAATAAATAAAATATTAATGCACAGATTCCAAATACGAAAGCAAAAAGGTATAATCCAATATTTCCGTTCTGTGCTTTTTTCCCTTGAAGTGATAAAGTATCAGCAATTTTTGCCAAGCTAAAGATAATCTCTGACAAAAACACTTCTACAAAGTTTCTAAAGAAAGTTGCCAACCCATATAATGGTTTTACAAAAGCTTTCATATAAAATTCATCGATGTAATACTTATTATATAGCACTTTGTGGAATCCTGTAATCTCAGTATCTACTGGAGGAACTTCTCCTTTTTTAATATACTTAACATAAGCAATACCGATTCCGATTAATGCACCTGCAATTGCTAAAGCCATTAATACATACTCCGTCATACCAAATGCATGTGGATGAGCAACCGCAGAATTTGAAATTACGGGTTGCAAATAATTATTCAACCAACTCGCTCCCGGTAAACTTATTGCTCCGCCAACCACAGATAAAGCACCCAATACTATTAAAGGTATTGTCATTGCAGATGGACTTTCATGTAAATGATTTTTTTGCTCTTGTGTACCTCTAAACTCTTTAAAAAAAGTTAGATATAACAAACGAAACATATAAAAAGCAGTCATAACTGAAGCCAAAGCAGCGATGATCCATAATAACGTATTTTCATGGAAAGCTACCATTAAGATTTCATCTTTAGAGAAGAAACCAGAAAAAGGAGGAATTCCTGAAATGGCTAAAGTTGCTAATAAAAAAGTAACATAAGTAACTGTCATAAATTTACGCAATCCACCCATTCTTCGCATATCTTGTTCGCCTCCCATTGCATGAATCACTGATCCAGATCCCAAGAACAAACACGCTTTAAAGAATGCATGAGTAATTACGTGAAAAACAGCAATCTCATAAGCACCAAAACCTATAGCCATAAACATAAGTCCCAACTGAGAAACTGTTGAATAAGCTAAGACCTTTTTAATATCATTCTGAACCAAACCTATTGTAGCAGCAAATAACGAAGTTACAGCCCCGATAATAGCAATGATATTCTGAACCTGAGGAGTTAAATCAAAAACAAAATTTAGACGAGTAATCATAAAAATTCCAGCAGTCACCATTGTAGCAGCGTGAATCAAAGCCGAAACAGGCGTTGGTCCAGCCATTGCATCAGGCAACCAAGTATATAACGGGATCTGAGCACTCTTACCAGCTGCTCCAATAAAAAGCGCTAAAGTAGCCCAACCTAACCACATATTTATTTGATGATTCGTCCCTTGCATCAGAGCCTCCTTTATTGTCATATAATCCAATGTATTAAATAAGAAAGCTAAAATAAAAACCCCAACTAGGAAACCTAAATCTCCTATGCGGTTCATGATAAATGCCTTCTTCGCTGCATCGTTATAAGATTGATTTTTATGCCAAAATCCAATAAGCAAGTAAGAACAAAGTCCAACACCTTCCCATCCAATAAACATCATCAACAAGTTACTTCCCATAACCAACATGATCATAAAGAAAATAAACAAATTTAAATAAGCGAAGAACTTAGCATAGTTCTCATCACCTTTCATATAGCTTGTCGAATATAAATGAATCAATGTTCCAATCCCCGTCACAAATAGAAGCCACAGAATAGAAAGTTGATCTAATAAAAAGCCAAAAGAAATATTAAAATTCTCAAGTGCCATCCAATCGAATAAAGCAACTTGAATTGCTTCTCCAGAAGCGTTAACTTGAAAAAAGGCAACAACACTTAGAACAAAAGAAACCAAAACAGCTACAGTTGCTAAAACTCCTGAACCAGCACCTAATTTCTTTCCAAAGAAAATATTAACCAAAGAGCCCAATAACGGGACTACTAATAAAAGTAAAATTACGTTTGTATCCATTAGGAATTATCCTTTTAAGTTTTTTAATTTATCAATATCAATCGACCCAATATTTCTGTATATCGCAACTAAAATTGCCAAACCAACCGCTACTTCAGCCGCAGCAACAGCCATTGTAAAAAACACAAAAACCTGTCCTTGTGCATCTTGATGATAAGTAGAAAAAGCAACCAACAACATATTTGCTGCATTCAGCATTATCTCAATACACATGAACATGATGATCGCATTTCTTCTGTAAAGAATTCCAAAAATTCCGATACAAAACAATATAATCGCTAAATAGATATACGATTCAATGCCTATTATTTCTAATACGTTTTCCATATTAAGCTTCTTTATTATCTTTTTTAGAAATTAATACTGCTCCAATCATCGACAATAACAATAAAATTGCGACCATCTCAAATGGAACCACATACTCATCTAACAATATTTTTCCTAAAACTTCAACAGATTGAAAATCCTCTCCGATTGCAGTATAACTCAATTCATATGCTTGAGTAGCACGCATCGCTGTTGTTAGCAATAAAACACCAACCAAACAAAATGCTATCGTAGCAACCAACTTAGTTACTAATGGTTTTTGGATTTCGTGACTTACATTTAAATTCATCAACATAATTGTGAATAAAATCAAAATCATAATAGCTCCTGAATAAACCATAATATGCACCATTCCTAAGAATTGAGCATTAAGTAAAATGTAATGTCCAGCAATGGAGAAAAAACTCACTACTAACCAAATAGCACTATGTATAGGATTCTTACTTAAAATGGTTAAAGCTGCACTTCCGATTGTAATAGTCGAAAGAATATAAAATAGAATTTCTATCATAATTAAGCTTGATTCTGTTTAGTATTTTGGATGGCCATTTCAAGTGGCATCACTAATTTTTCTTTTCCAAAAATAAAACTCTCACGAGTAAAATTTGATTGTGCAAAAACCTTCGATTTCGTTAAGTAAATTGCTTGTTTTGGACAAGCCTCTTCGCAAAGTCCACAAAAAATACATCGCAACATATTAATCTCATATATTTCAGCGTATTTTTCTTCTCGATATAAATGCTTTTCATCTGGTTTACGCTCTGCCGCAACCATTGAAATTGCTTCTGCAGGACAAGACAACGCACACAAACCACACGCTGTACAACGCTCTCTACCTTCATCATCACGCATCAACATATGCTGCCCGCGATAAACATCACTTACTGGACGAGTTTGTTCCGGATAACGAATAGTTACTTTTTTCTTAAACATATGTTTTAAAGTAACAAGCATTCCTTTGATTATAGCTACGAGATAAATACTCTCGACCCAAGTAAGCTTCTTATTCGAAACTTGTTTTTTTCTTCCTGAAAATGAATACGTATCTAAAGACATGTTTAAATTATTTTAAAAGTAAGATAACTACAGCAGTTATAACAATATTTACCAAAGCTAATGGAATCAATTTTCTCCACCCTAAATTCATCAATTGGTCATATCTAAAACGAGGTAAAGTCCAACGAACCCACATATAAACAAATATGAAAAAACAGATCTTGATAAAAAGAACAACCATTCCTATAACATTTGCTGTATTAACACCCCAGTTTTCAACTGCCCAATCCATTCCAGGATAATTATATGCACCTAGATATAGTACTGCCAAAATAGCTGATGAAACAAACATACTTGCGTATTCAGCAAATAGGAAGAATCCCATACGCATCGAAGAATATTCGGTATGGAAACCTCCGATCAATTCTTGCTCACATTCAGCTAAATCAAATGGATTACGATTAGTTTCAGCAAACGAACAAATCCAAAATATAAAAAAGCCCAATGGTTGGTAAAAAACATTCCAGTTCAAGCCATTCTGTTGCAAAGCAATTTCCCTTAAACTTAAAGTTTGTGTCATTAACAATAAAGCTATAATTGATAATCCCATTGCAATTTCATACGAAATCATCTGAGATGCTGCACGCATCGCACTCATTAAAGAGTACTTATTATTTGATGCCCAACCCCCAATCATGATTCCATAAACACTAACAGATAGGACTGCAAAAATATAAAGCAAGCCCACATTTATATCTGCAGATTGTAAAATTATATCTCGCCTGAATAAATGCAATTTATCACCCCAAGGTAAAACCGCACTCGTAATCAAAGCAATAGTCATCGAAATTGTTGGTCCAAGAGCAAATAAAAATTTATTTGGTGTATTTGGCACATATTCTTCCTTAGCAAAAAGCTTAAGTCCGTCTGCTAAAGGTTGCAAAATACCTCCTTTTCCAGCACGATTAGGTCCTAATCGATCCTGAATCCAAGCAGCAATCTTACGCTCAGCCAAAGTCATGTACATCGCCATAAGCATGGTTATCGCAAAAACGATAAGAATGATAACACTCTTTTCTATAATAATAGTATTGTCCATGTCTTATTAAATTATTTTTTAGATTCGTCTTCGTTAAAAGGAACTTGTTTCATACTAATTTTCATACGATCTTGATCACGTCCTTTAAGAATTTGCTGTTCTGTATCAATCACTACTTTGTCCAAATGACGAGTATAATTATTCTGATTGATAACTGAAAACTTCTCAAATTTACGCGGTCCTTCTATGATCCAATCTTCTGGAGTCTTGTGATCAAAACGACACTCATTACAAATAAATTCTTCTACTTCATGATAGACATCTTTACGAGCAGTAACTCTTTGGATTTCCTCTCCGAACATCCATAGAGTTGTTTTACCACAACATTTGTCACAATTTCTATGTGCATTGTATGGTTTGTTAAACCAAACTCTAGATTTGAAACGGAATGTCTTATCTGTTAAAGCACCTACTGGACAAACATCAATCATATTTCCTGAAAAATCATTGTCGATAGCTTCCGAGATATAAGTTGAAATTTGTGCATGTTCTCCACGTCCACAAACTCCATGAACACGACCGTCTGTTAATTGTTCGGCTGTTTTTACACAGCGATAACACAAAATACAACGATTCATATGTAATTGAATTTTATCGCCTATATTTTCAGGTTCAAATGTTCTTTTATCTTCTTTGTAACGACTAGCTTCTTTTCCGTGATTAAAGCTTAAATTTTGTAAATCACACTCTCCTGCTTGATCACATACTGGACAATCTAAAGGATGGTTAATTAATAAAAACTCTGTTACTGCTTTGCGAGCTTCCATTACACGAGGTGAGGAAATACTTTTTACTTCCATACCGTCCATCACACCTGTTTTACATGAAGCCATAAGTTTAGGCATTGGACGCTCATCTGCATCACTTCCTTTACTTACTTCCACTAAACAAGCACGACATTTACCTCCAGTTCCTTCCAACTTCGAGTAGTAACACATCGCTGGAGGTACCGAAGGACCTCCAATCATACGAGCTGCTTGCAGAATCGTTGTTCCCGGTTCTACTTCTATTTCATGACCGTCTATCGTAACTTTCATAAACTTTGTTTATTTTGAGCCAAACCTTACAGGCTTTAGCGAATATGTTTTTCTTATTATTTTGTAATCAAATGCTGCACTGTAGCAAATGGTGAATCTACAAAGTGATCTCTATTTCTTACTTTTTCAGGAAACTGCACGTGATATTCAAATTCTTCTCTAAAATGTCTCAAAGCTGCTGCTACAGGCCAAGCCGCTGCATCTCCTAATGGACAAATTGTATTCCCTTCAATCTTACTCTGCACATCCCAAAGCAAATCAATATCCTCCATCGTTCCTTCTCCGTTTTCAATACGATGCAATACTTTTTCCATCCAACCAGTACCTTCTCTACATGGCGAACACTGCCCACAACTTTCGTGTGCATAGAATCGAGCAAAATTCCAAGTATTTCTAACCATACAAGCCGTGTCATTATACACTATAAAACCGCCTGATCCCAACATCGATCCAGTAGCAAAACCTCCATCAGACAATGATTCATACGTCATCAATCGGTCTTCTCCTGTAGCAGTTTTATAAATCAAATGCGCAGGTAAAACAGGCACAGAAGATCCCCCTGGTATTAAAGCTTTAATCGGACGCTCATCCATCATTCCACCACAATACTCATCAGAATTTATAAACTCTTCAACCGTAATTCCCATTTCAATTTCATAAACTCCTGGTTTTCTAATATGTCCAGAAGCAGAAATTAATTTTGTTCCTGTAGATCTTCCCAATCCGATTTTTGCGTAATCTTCTCCGGAATGATTAACGATCCACGGCACATTGGCTATTGATTCTACGTTATTCACAACTGTTGGGTTCCCCCATAATCCACTTACAGCAGGAAAAGGAGGCTTAATTCTAGGATTTCCTCGTTTCCCTTCTAATGACTCTAACAAAGCAGTTTCTTCTCCACAAATGTATGCACCTGCACCGCAGTGTACATGTAAGTCTAAAGAAAAATCTGATCCTAATATATTTTTACCTAGCCAACCAGCAGCATAAGCTTCTTTTATTGCACGTTCTAATATTTTAAAAACCCACATATATTCCCCACGAATATAAATATATGAAAGATTTGCACCAAGCGCATAACTTGCTGTAATCATCCCCTCAATCAATAGATGGGGAATGTGCTCCATCAAATAACGGTCTTTAAAAGTTCCTGGTTCAGACTCGTCTGCATTACAAACTAAATGTCTTGGTTTACCAGATTTTTTATCAATAAAACTCCATTTTAAACCTACGGGAAACCCAGCACCTCCACGTCCTCGTAATCCAGATGCTTTTACTTCCTCAGTAATATCATCTGGTGCCATCGTTTTGATAGCTTTTTCGACTGATGCATACCCTCCATTTTGACGATATACTTCATATGATTGGATTCCTGGAATATTTATTTTATCAAGTAATATTTTTGTAGCCATAATACTATTTGTCGTGAAGAATTATTTTTCCTGCTTTGCAATCATTTATAATTGCATCGATTTTATCCTTAGTAAGATGTTCTTTATAAAAATCTCCTAATTGCATCATTGGAGCATAACCACAAGCTCCTAAACACTGAACTCCAACCACTGAAAACATCCCGTCTGGGGTTGTCCCGCCTGGCTGTATGTTTAATTTTTCACAAGCATATTCCATCATATCATCAGCTCCGCGAATTCCACAACAAGAAGTTAAACAGAACTCAAACATATATTTTCCCATTGGCTTCTGATTGTACATCGAATAAAATGTAACAACTTCAAAAACTTCTATAGGAGTAATATTAAGTATTTCGGCAACT
Source organism: Flavobacterium sp. (assembly GCA_030151565.1). Lineage (GTDB taxonomy): Bacteria > Bacteroidota > Bacteroidia > Flavobacteriales > Flavobacteriaceae > Flavobacterium. The sequence continues at coordinate 12,666 of JASLDM010000077.1, forward strand.
TTAGTCATCAATTCTGCACTCAACCAATTATCATGAGCGTCCTGAACTTCATGTAATACTGGCAATAAAGCAGATTTTCTTTTATCCGCTGGATAATGACTTATTAACTCATCAATACGCTGTTGCAAAGTTGGCGTAATATTGATGGTTTGTTTGTATTTGTTGTTTTCCATTTTTTAAGCGTCTAATTCTCCTGCAATTACATTTAAACTTGAAAGCGTCATCAACGCATCAGACAGCATACTGCCTTTAATCATATCATTAAATGCTTGATAATATATAAAACATGGTCTTCTAAAATGAAGTCTATATGGCGTTCTACTTCCATCTGTAATTAGGTAGAATCCTAATTCTCCATTAGCTCCTTCGATTGGATGATATACTTCTGTATTCGGAACAGGAACTTCACCCATCACAATTTTAAAGTGATAGATTAGAGCTTCCATATTTGTATACACATCTTCTTTTGGAGGCAAGTAATAATCTGGAACATCTGCGTGATATGGTCCTTCAGGCAACTTATCTAATGCTTGACGAATAATTTTCAAACTTTCCCAAACTTCAGCATCACGAACACAGAAACGATCATAACAATCCCCACTTGTCCCTACGGGTATATCAAATTCGAAATCTTCATAAGAACAATATGGTTGCGCCACACGCACATCATAATCAACACCAGCAGCTCTTAAATTCGGTCCTGTAAAACCATAACTCATCGCTTTCTCAGCAGATATTCCTCCTGCGCCGATAGTACGGTCCATAAAGATTCTATTTCGCAAAAGCATATCCACAAACTCTTTCCAAGCAGCTGGGAAATCTTTTAAAAACTCTTCAATTTTAGCAAACGTTTTCGGACTCCATTCACGTTCAAACCCACCTATTCTCCCCATATTGGTAGTTAAACGGGCACCACAAATCTCTTCGTAGATTTCGTATATTTTCTCACGAAACTGCATCACATATAAAAAACCTGTTAAAGCTCCTGAATCCACTCCCATTACTGAACAGCAAATTAAGTGATCTGCAATACGTGCTAATTCCATTATAATTACTCGTAAATACTGCACACGTTTCGGCACCTCAATACCCAAAACTTTTTCTACAGTCATCCACCAACCTGTATTATTAATTGGCGAAGAACAATAATTTAAACGATCTGTTAGAACATTAATTTGATAGAAAGGTCTATTTTCAGCTATTTTCTCAAATGCTCTATGAATATAACCTACAGTTCCTTCCCCATCAATAACGCGTTCCCCATCCATCAATAGTATATTCTGAAAAATACCATGTGTTGCTGGGTGAGTAGGCCCAAGGTTTAAGATTGAATATTCCGTTCCATCTTCTTTAAACTTCTCTTCTATAAGCTTAGCATATCTATGCTCCGGTGGTAACAATAAGTCTGACATAATTTTTTCTTAATCAGTTGGTATTAACAGTTGTGTACAGTTCGTCCAAAGAAACGATCATCTTTGTCGGTACGCCCACTGTCTTCCATAGGAAAATCTTTTCTCAGAGGAAAAGACTCCATTTCATCCATATTTAAAATACGCTTAAGTTGAGGATGATTTTTAAACACAATACCATAAAAATCATATGTTTCTCGTTCTTGCCAGTTTGCTCCTAAAAACAAATCAGTCATAGAATCAACAACTGGATTTTTGATATCTAAATAAGTTTTAATGCGTATTCTCTTATTATCCATCCAATTATGCAAATGATAAACAACAGCCAATTGTCGATCTTCAGAGTATTCTGGGTAATGAATTCCACAAACATCGGTCATGAAATTAAATCTCAAAACCTTATCATCTTTTAAGAATCTTACAACTTCGTGAACGGTTTCCGCAGTTGCTTCAAACGTAAAAATATCATGTTGCTGATGAAATTCTGAAACAGACAATCCAAATTGTTCCGTCAATCTATCTTGAATTAAACTATTCTCTAAAGCCATTTTATTTGATGTTATAAGAGTTTAATAATTCTTTGTATTCTTCAGTTCCTCGTCTATAAACCGACTCCGCTTTTACAATTTCATGTAAACGCATAATTCCATCTAAAATCTGTTCTGGTCGAGGAGGACACCCTGGTACATAAACATCAACTGGAATTACTTTATCTATACCTTGTAACACTGAATAAGTATCAAAAATACCTCCTGAACTCGCACAAGCTCCAACAGCGATCACCCATTTAGGTTCAGCCATTTGTTCATATACTTGTCTTAAAATTGGAGCCATTTTCTTTGAAATAGTTCCCATCACTAAAAGCATATCTGCCTGACGCGGTGAAAAACTCATACGTTCAGAACCAAAACGAGCAACGTCATACGTTGCTGCCATTGTAGCCATAAACTCAATTCCACAACAAGACGTTGCAAAGGGCAACGGCCACATAGAATTGGCTCTAGCTAAACCAACTACAGAACTCAATTTTGTAGCAAAAAAGCCTTCTCCTGAATATCCTTCAGGAGCTTCAACCATATTGTATTTTGTATTTTCGCTCATCTCTTCTTTATTGCTTAGTCCCATTCAAGACCCTTTTTCTTAAATTCATATAACAAACCTAATACAAGCAGGAATAAAAAGATTCCCATCTTTCCAAATCCCTCCCATCCTAACTCTTGGAAGTTTACTGCCCATGGATATAAAAAGATTACTTCTACATCGAATAACACGAATAGAATTGCTACTAAAAAATACCTAACGTTAAATGGAATACGTGCGTTCCCTATAGATTCCACTCCACATTCGAAGCTAACGTCTTTGTTTTTAGAATGTCTTTTAGGCCCTAAATAGGACGAGACAAATACAGTCAATGTAACAAATCCTGCAGCCAAACCTAGCTGCATTAATATTGGAATAAAGTCTAACTGTGATTGCATATCATTAGTTTTTATAGAATATTTTACAAATATACGTTGATGATGTCTTATAACAAACTTTATAACATTTGTCTGATAGCATACAAACCCGAATAAACCTAATATATACTTAGATTAATTCTAAATTAAATTGTTTATATAAAAAAAACCGTCCTAAATGTAGAACGGTTGTAAGCAATTTGAAAAAAAATATATAAATTAATCTTCTATCACCTCTACTTGTGCAGCAACTTTTCCTTTTCTGCCTTCTTCTTCAACGTAAGAAACACGAACACCTTCTTGAAGCTCTCCAGCTCTAAGTCCTGAAGCATGTACGAAAATATCGCTTCCTGTTTGTTCGTTTGTAATAAATCCGTAACCTTTTTCTTCGTTGAAGAATTTAACTGTGCCTGTTTGCATTTTAAAAAAAATAAATATTATTGACCAAAGATAAACTTTTTTCTGTAAAGACAAATTTTATTCTTTATAAATTTACTTTTTTAAAAAAAATTCTAGTAAAATAAAAATGACCGCTAATAGCGATCATTTTATATTTAGTCTTCCAAAGGCTTTATCTTGAATGTCTCCATAAAAGCAGTAGTATAATTACCAGCAACATAATTAGGATCATCCATCAATTGTCTATGAAATGGAATTGTTGTTTTTATTCCTTCAATCACAAATTCATCTAAGGCTCTCTTCATTTTATTGATTGCTTCCTCACGTGTTTGCGCAGTTGTAATCAACTTAGCAATCATAGAATCATAATTTGGCGGGATTGTATACCCAGAATAAACATGCGTATCTAAGCGAACACCATGACCTCCGGGAGCATGCAATGTAGTAATTCTTCCTGGAGATGGTCTAAAGTCATTAAACGGATCTTCGGCATTGATACGACATTCAATTGCGTGAAGTTTTGGCAAATAATTTTTACCAGAAATAGGCACACCAGCAGCAACTAAAATTTGCTCACGAATCAAATCATAATCAATAACTTGTTCCGTAATACAATGCTCTACTTGGATACGAGTATTCATTTCCATAAAGTAGAAGTTTCTATCTTTATCTACTAAAAACTCAATTGTACCAGCACCTTCATATTTAATATACTCAGCAGCACGTACTGCAGCTAAACCCATTTGCTCTCTTAATTCATCAGTCATAAAAGGCGACGGAGTTTCCTCAGTCAACTTTTGATGTCTTCTCTGAATTGAACAGTCTCTTTCTGATAAGTGACAAGCTTTCCCATAAGAATCTCCTACCACTTGAATTTCAATATGACGTGGATCAACAATCAGTTTTTCCATATACATACCGTCATTTCCAAAAGCAGCTGCAGCCTCAATACGAGCACTTTCCCAAGATTTATCAAGATCTTCTACTTTCCAAATTTCACGCATACCACGTCCACCACCACCTGCAGTAGCTTTCATCATTACAGGAAAACCGATTTCAGTAGCAGTTTTTTTAGCATGTTCCAATGATTCCAAAAGTCCTTCAGAACCAGGCACTGTAGGCACACCAGCTTTCTTCATGGTTTCCTTAGCCGTAGCCTTGTCTCCCATTTTTTCAATCATTTCTGGAGAAGCCCCAATAAACTTCACTCCATGCTCTTCACAAATCTTAGAGAACTTAGCGTTCTCCGATAAGAACCCGTATCCTGGGTGAATAGCATCCGCGTTAGTTATTTCAGCTGCCGCAATAATATTTGAAATTTTCAAATACGACAAGTTACTCGGTGCTGGACCGATACATACAGCTTCGTCAGCAAAACGAACGTGTAAACTATCAGCATCTGCCGTCGAATAAACAGCCACAGTTTTGATGCCCATCTCCTTACATGTACGAATAACTCTAAGGGCAATCTCACCTCTATTAGCGATTAATATTTTTTTAAACATCTCTTGAAATTTTAATTTGACTTTAATGAGCTCCTTTACCTAGAGCAAAGAGCATGTAATTCTATATCTAAATTTCTTAAGACGGATCTACTAAAAATAAAGGTTGATCAAATTCTACTGGAGAAGCATCATCAACTAGTACTTTTACAATTTTTCCAGAAATCTCTGATTCGATTTCATTAAAAAGCTTCATAGCTTCAATCACACAAACCACATCACCTGTTTTAATTGTTTTACCAACTTCAGCAAATGGCTCTTTATCTGGTGCAGGCTTTCTATAGAAAGTTCCGATAATCGGTGATTTAACAGTAATGTATTTTGCATCCTCATCAACAGCTGGAGCTTCTGTAGCAACAGGAGCTTGCCCTGTTGGAGCAACAGGTTGTGCAGCAGCAGCTTGCGGAAGCGCTGATGTTACTGGAACTTGCTGAATATAAGTTGTTTCTGTTGAACCTGCGTCCGTAGTTTTAATGGTGATTTTGAAGTCATCCATTTCTAATTTTACTTCTGTAGCTCCTGATTTCGCTACAAACTTAATTAAGTTTTGAATTTCTTTAATGTCCATACTATTCTGTATTGGTTAAGTTGTTTATTGTTTATTATACGCCCACTTTAAATAAACTGCGCCCCAAGTGAATCCACCTCCAAAAGAAGCAAAAATAATATTGTCGCCCTTTTTAAGTTGATCTTCATAGTCGCAAAGTAAAAGTGGTAAAGTAGCCGATGTAGTATTCCCATATCGCTCAATATTCATCAAAACTTTTGATGGATCAAGCTTCATACGATTCGCTGTTGCATCAATAATACGCTTATTCGCTTGATGTGCAGCTAGCCAATTAACATCCTCATGAGTAAGGTTGTTCTTTTTCATTATTTTCTCGCTAACATCTGCCATATTAGATACGGCATATTTAAACACTGTTTTTCCATCCTGAAAAACATAATGTTGTTTATTAGCAACTGTTTCTGCTGTCGGAGGCAAAATAGAACCTCCCGCTTCGATTTTCAAATACTCCCTTCCAACACCGTCACTTCTCAAATACTCATCTTGAAATCCTAACCCTTCTTCGTTAGGTTCAAACAAAACTGCCCCTGCTGCGTCACCAAAAATGATACACGTTGCACGGTCGGTATAATCTATAATTGAAGACATCTTATCTGCTCCAATTAATAATACTTTTTTATATCTTCCTGATTCGATATAAGAAGAAGCCACGGACATTCCATATAGAAAACTAGAACAAGCGGCTTGTAAATCAAAAGCAAAAGCATTTGTAGCTCCAATTTTAGAGGCCACATAAACACCTGTAGAAGCCACAGGCATATCCGGTGTTGCTGTTGATAAAATTACAAGATCAATGTCTTTTGGATCTGTACCTGATTTTTCTAAAAGATTTTCTGCTGCCTTAATAGCCATATAAGACGCTCCTGCGCCTTCTACTTTCAGAATTCTTCTTTCTTTTATTCCAGTTCTCGTAGTAATCCATTCATCATTGGTGTCTACCATTGTTTCTAGATCCGAATTTGTAAGCTTCGTCTCTGGCAAGTAACATCCAATAGCTGTAATGGCTGCATTTATTTTTGTCATATAGGGTGCTCTATTTTAATAAAAACATTCCAAAAAGAGGTGAAAAGTACAAAAAAAAAACCAATTAGCTCAAAAAAGAGCTTTAAATTGTATTTTTTGAATGTCAAATAACAAAAAAACTCTCACACATTGTGAGAGTTTTCTTTTAACTTTTTTAAAAGCTTACGCCTCTACTGCAGTTGTTTTGTCTACAACAACTTGTCCTCTGTAGTAAAGCTTTCCTTCATGCCAGTAAGCTCTGTGGTAAAGGTGAGCTTCACCTGTTACAGGACATGTAGCGATTTGAGGAGCAACAGCTTTGTAATGCGTTCTTCTTTTATCTCTTCTTGTTTTCGAGGTTTTTCTCTTTGGATGTGCCATTTTACTATATTATTTATCCGTTAATAGTTTTTTTAATTTTTCCCAGCGAGGGTCTATATCAATTTCATTATTCTCTTCAACTTCGTGTTCTTCTTCCATATCATCTTCGTACTCTAAATCTTCTTCATCTTGATACCCTAAAAAGGTTAATGCTTCGGATTCTAAAGTACCATCAAGTACTCCTGGATGAATTCGCTTCTGAGGAATTGACAATGCAATCATCTCATATATATATTGCGCAACATCTAGTTGATGTTCGTTAAACGGAATAATCAAGATCTCATCATGATCATTGTTAAACGAATCACCATATTTCACAATTAACCCTAAATCTCCTTTCAAAAATAGGTCAAAGTCTTGATTTGTAACATCACAAGGAACATTAACACTACCTTTAAACGTAAAACTTAACTCTAAAAGCGTACTTTTTTTATTTAAAAGAACTTCTACTTTGGCATCTACACTATTAAAATCTACATAATTATAACTATCAAAAAGACGGTTATCAACCTGAAAATCAAAAGAATGTTTGCCTTCTTTTAATCCCGAAAACGGAATCAAAAACTTTATTTCCTTATTCATGATAAACATGATTTGAGCGTGCAAAGATATAAAATAATTATAATTACAAGCGAGTTATCAACTTTTTTTTGTGGTAAATTCTTTTTGTTGAGTCTGTAACGGCTCTGCCGAGATCTCTTCGTTTCTCTTTCTGGTAATATATACATCAATCGCAAGATAAACAGCCTCTTTAAACGAACTCGAATCAGCCATTCCTTTTCCTGCAATTTCATAAGCCGTACCATGGTCTGGAGAAGTTCTAATCCTGTTAAGCCCCGCAGTAAAATTAACTCCTTTCCCGAATGACAAAGCCTTAAAAGGCACCAATCCCTGATCGTGATAGCAAGCAATTACAGCATCAAATGCTTTATATGTCTCAGACCCAAAAAAACCATCCGCAGCAAAAGGTCCAGAAACCAAAATCCCTTCATCTGCAAGTTTTTTTACAGTTGGATTAATAACATCCAATTCTTCATTCCCTATAACACCATTGTCACCACTATGTGGGTTAAGTCCTAAAACTGCTATTCTGGGTTTAAAAACATCAAAATCTTTAATCAAAGTACTATTGATTGTTTTTACTTTTCGTTCAATTAATTCTGGCGTAATAGCAGCCGGCACATCTTTTAACGGAAGATGGTCTGTTAACAAACCAACTCTCAAAGAGTCAGAAACCATTAACATCAAAGCATCTCCTTCTAATTGTTCATTCAAATAATCCGTATGTCCTGGATGCTTAAAGGAATCCTCTTGAATATTATACTTATTAATAGGTGCAGTTACCAGAACATCAATAAATCCATCTTTCAATGCTTCAGTCGCAGAGGTAAAAGATTTTATAGCAAACTCCCCAATTTTGGAATCATTTTGCCCAAACTCAATATTCACATTCTCTTTCCACAAGTTCAATACATTGATCTTTCCAGGAACAATTTGCTCCAACTTATCAATACCTTGAAAATTAGTCTGCACTCCGATTGCTTTTTTCACAAAAGAAATTGGCTTTGAATTTGCAAATATCACAGGAGTACAAAGTTCCATCATTCGACTGTCTTCAAAAGCCTTAAGGACAACTTCACATCCAATACCATTTAAATCTCCAATAGATATTCCTAATTTTATATTTTCTTCTTTATGACTCATCGCTAAGGTAATTATTGCTAATTTTGAAGCAAATTTAATAAAATAAATCAAGTTATGTTTACAGGGATTGTCGAAACAGTCGGTAAGATAGTGAAAATAGAAAACAATTTAAGTAATTTAAACATTACTGTTCAATCAAATTTCACTTCAGAGTTAAAGATAGACCAAAGCGTGCTCCATAATGGTATTTGCTTAACAGTCGTTTCTATTCAGGAAGATTGCTTTGTTGTTACAGCAATTCAAGAAACCATCGCCAAAACAACAATTGGCACTTGGACAGAAAATCAAGAAGTAAATTTAGAGCGAGCAATGCTTATGGGGTCTCGTTTAGACGGACATATTGTTCAAGGTCACGTAGACCAAACAGCAATCTGCAACGCAATTGAAGATGTTTCTGGAAGTATTTATTTTGAATTTGAATACGACAAATCACTTCAAAACATCACCATTGAAAAAGGATCAATTACAATTGACGGAGTAAGTTTAACTGTTGTAGACTCTGGCATTAATACTTTCAAGGTAGCTATTATACCATACACACTTGAGCACACGATATTCAAAAATTACAAAATAGGCAGCGTTGTAAATCTAGAATTTGACGTTGTAGGTAAATACGTTTCCAAACTACTATATTTAAGAGAAAATCTATAAAAAGCACAACAAAATGTGACTTTTCCCCCAACATTGTTTCAAAAATATAGTTGAATGAATATAAACAAAAAAAATACAGCAGAAGATCTAAGTGATGAAGACTTGGTAGAAAAAGTGGTCCTTTCGGGCGACACCAAGGCTTTTGGAGAACTTTATGATCGTTATGCTCAACTAGTTTATTCAAAATGCCGAAGCTTTGTGTCTTCTAGCGATGTAGCAGAAGCAGAAGATTTGACCCAAGATATCTTTGTAAATGTTTTTATGAAATTAAAATCATTTAAAGGAAATTCTAAATTTTCAACTTGGTTGTACTCTTTCACTTACAACCATTGTATAAATTATTATAACAGAGAAGTAAAAAAGAAAAGAACTGAAGTGGAAATAGGGCCGGATTATGAATTAGAAGGCGGTTTAATTGACGAAGTTTCGGATGAAGAGATTTTCTCTATAGCAGCCGACAAATTAAAAATATGCTTACAATCCATAAATCCCGAAGAAAAAGTAGTTCTTTTAATGAAATATCAAGACGACGTCTCGATCAAAGAAATGGCTAAGATTTTGGAAATTGGAGAAAGCGCTGTAAAAATGAAATTACACCGCGCGAAAAAAAAGATTGTTGAAATTTATAACTCTTTGTAAACATGGACAATCCTTTTAAAAAAATACTACAAGACGAAAAACTACCCGAATACCTCAAGGGTAGAGTGATTGACAACATTAATTTGATACAATTATCCTTAGATGTCTCAGAACTTTTCACCGTAAAACTTCCTAAGACAATAAGTACGTTATTAAATGATGAAATAAACGATATAAATAAAAAGACAAAATAATGAACGATTATATTTTTCAATACTCTGCGAATTCTGCTGCCTCTTTAATGGACATGTTACTAAAAGGTCTTCTAGGATTTGGACTACTAATTCTATATGTATTATTCTCTTGGCTACTAGTCAAATTAATTTCTTATATCTTAAAAAAAACCTTGCGCTTTTTACGCATTCAAAAACTACAAGACATCTTAGACAAAAATGAATTTTTAAATAAATTCAAATTAGAAATAAACTTAAGCACAATCGTTGTCACTTTTGTAAAGGCTTTTACCGTTTTACTTTTAGTGGTTGTCGGAGCAGAATTATTTGGATTAGAAATTGTATCTAAAGAAGTAAGTAACCTTGTAAGCTACCTACCTAAGCTATTTGTAGCGTTAGCTATTTTAGTTGCGGGAATTTATTTTGCTTCTTGGCTTAGAAATACCATTATTGAATTTTTAAAAGCAATTGATTTTTCTGGGGCTCGTTTTGTAGGCTCAATATTGTTTTACATCGTTTTAATTTTTGTAGCTGTTACCACTCTAAACCAAGCTGGAATAAACACAGATATCATTACAAGCAACATCTCTATCATCATTGGAGCTTTAATGCTGATAATAGTTTTAGCACTAGGATTAGGAGCTAAAGATATCGTTGCCCGTCTATTAAATTCCTTTTACACTAGAAAAAATATTGAAATCGGTAATAAAATCAGAATAAACAACGAAATAGAAGGTTTTGTACTTGCAATAGACAATGTATACCTCTGTTTACTTGTTGACGGCAAAAAGAACTTTATCCCTATAAATACCATATCTGAAAGTACTATTGAAGTTTTAGAATAAAACATTCATATACATCAGAATAAAAAAAGGGTAGATAATGTACATTATCTACCCTTTTTAAATTGAAATAAAACAGTGTGTTTTTTTTATATTTGATAAGTCGCTTCAATCTTCAAACAACGTTTTTCTTTAATTAAGAACAGCCACAATCACCACCACCACAAGAGTTCTTTTTATTACCTCCATTTTTCCAAAAGGCTTTTTTAATTAAGATAACAACTGCGACAACAACCAATCCATAAGCTATAATTTCTTGATACCCCATAACGTTCTATTTTAATATTTGATAAGCTACTAAAGCTACGACATAAGCAAAAACAGTCATAAAAACCAATTGAAACATCGTCCATTTCCAAGAATTTGTTTCTTTACGAGTGATAGCAACCGTAGAAGCACATTGCATTGCAAAAGCATAAAATAACAAGAGAGAAATCCCCGATGCAAAATTAAACACCTTTTCACCTGTATCAGGATATACCTCAGCCGCCATTCTTGATTTTACCGTTTCCTCAGCATCGCCACGAGATCCCACATTGTAAATAGTTGCTAATGTACCTACAAACACTTCACGAGCTACAAAGGAAGTAATCACTGCAATACCTATTTTCCAATCATAACCTAATGGTTTAATTACTGGTTCTATTCCTTTACCAACTATACCAATATAAGAATGTTCTAATTGATAACTAGCAATATGATCTTCTAATTCATTTTCCGCAAGCTCCTGCCCTTTGTACTTTTCAGTAATAATAGTTTCTGCATTTTCAAATTTCTCACCTGGCCCATGCGCTCCTAAAAACCAAATAACAATTGACAACACAAAAATTATTTTCCCTGCTCCAACCACAAAAGCTTTGGTTTTCTCATACATTGTAAGCAAAACATTCTTAAAGATAGGCATCTTATAACTCGGCATTTCAACGATAAAATACGATTTATAATCAGCCTTAATCACTTTATTCAATACCCAAGCAGATAACAATGCTGCCAAAAAGCCTATTAAATACATTATGGTCAATGTCAGTCCCTGTAAACTGATAAAGCCTAATACTTTTTCATCCGGAATTATAAGTGATATCAAAATGATATACACGGGAATACGCGCAGAACAAGTTGTAAACGGCGTAACCAAAATGGTCAATAAACGCTCCTTAGAATTCTCTATATTTCGCGCCGACATAATTGCAGGAATCGCACAAGCATTTCCTGAAATCAAAGGCACAACGCTTTTTCCACTCAATCCGAATGGACGCATCAATCGATCCATCAAAAAGACCACTCTACTCATATAACCACTCTCTTCCAAGATAGCGATAAACATAAATAAAATAGCAATTTGAGGTATAAAAGGCATTATTCCCCCTATTCCTGGAATAATTCCGTCCGCCAAGAGATCCGTAAGCTTTCCAGGCTCTAGATTTGTTTTCACATACACACTAAGCTTAGCAAAACTCTCGTCTATCCAATCCATCGGAATACTTGACCATTCAAAAATTGCTTGAAAAACCAAAAGCATAATCCCGAAAAAGATTACATAACCCCAAACTTTATGTGTCAAAATTTTATCAGCACGACTTCTAAAGTCAGTAGCCTTCTCAGTATCTTTTTCATAAGCGACTTTCAGCAACTCATTTATAAACTGATATCGTTTAATTGTTTCTTTTTGCTGAAGCCTCTTTAAGTCAGATTCTGACAAACGGACACCTTTTTCCTCTATCTTCTGCTTACTTATATCCCCTACAACAATATCTTGACCATAAATAGTCCATAATGTATACAAAGGAATTTCGGGGTACGTTTGCTGCAGTGAATTGAAAAACTCTGAATTGATTTCCGATGCGTGCATTGGAATTACGGGATCTAAATCTTTATAATTTAAAATAGCCTGTTTTAATTCTTCAATACCTTCTCCTTTTCGTGCACTAAGCAAAACCACTTTTGTATGCAGACTACGCTCCAATTGGTCTAGATCGATACTTATTCCTTTCAATTGCATTCGATCCACCATATTTACAACTAAAATAGTTGGAATACCTAGATCTTTTATCTGAGTATAAAGGAGTAAGTTTCGTTTCAAGTTTTCAACTTCAGCAACTACAACAGCCACATCTGGATAATCTGCATTGTTTTTATCCAACAACAAATCCAAAACGATACGCTCATCCATGGAACTTGCATTGATGCTATAGGTTCCCGGTAAATCTATAATTTTCGCCGAGGTATCTGCATTTAACTTTGCAACACCTACTTTTTTATCCACGGTAATGCCTGGATAGTTTCCTACTTTTTGATTAAGCCCTGTCAAAGTATTAAAAACCGATGTCTTTCCGACATTTGGATTTCCAATTAAGGCTACCTTCAAATTATTTTTCATCGACCTATCTTTCTGTTTCTATTTGAATTTGTTTCGCTAGCTCTTTTCGAATAGATAAATGGGTTTCATTTATACATAAAAGCAAGGGATCTCCTAATGGAGCAATTTCCAAAAGTTGCACTTCATTTCCTGGTAAACATCCCATCTCCAATAACTTTAAAGGAACTTGATCTAAATCAAAATCACAGATAATTGCTTTTTGATTTTTTGCTAATAGGTCTAAAGTTTTACGCACTTTTATTTAGATTTAATTGAGATTACAAAATAAACAATAAAAAAAGATAACTACAACTTAAAACAGCATTAAAAAAATAGCCAATACTAGTTGTTGTTATCTTCTACAAGTTAAAAATCAATTATTTGATTCCTTTCTCGTGGGCTGACAACCATTTGATGTCTTCAAAAAGTTGCTGCACATTTTTATTTTCAGGATCTGGAGTATCTAAATTTGTACCATCATAAAATCCACGAATTCTTCCCTCACTATCTACCAAAACAAAATTTTCGGTATGGACCATATCATACATCTCTTCTGGAGAACCCGTCTTAACAGCCAAATATGAATTTCTTGCAATAAAATAAATATCTCGTTTATCCCCAGTTACTAAATTCCAAATTTCATCTCTAACGCCCTTATCCTTAGCATAAGCTTTCAATACAGGCACGCTATCAATATCCGGAGTTACAGTGTGCGACAATAGCTTCACATCTGGCATATCCTTAATTTTTTCTTGTAACCAAACCATATTCTCCCCCATTATCGGACAAATAGTTGGACAAGTAGTAAAGAAAAAATCAGCAACATAAATCTTCCCATCGTAATCTTTATTTGTAATTGTATCTCCATTTTGATTTACAAATTTAAAAGGAGCTATACGATGCTTCTGCTTATTTGCTTGATGTTGAATGAGAGAATCTACCATTTCTGGATTTACCATAGAAGGGGTATAAACTGGCAAACTTTTTCTGAGAGCTAATGCATCATAAAAAAGATACATAATCACACTACATAACAAAAAGAAAAACAGAAAGAAGTACCGGTACTTTTTAAAAAATTGCAACATATTTTTTTTGAGTTTCCACAAACTTACGAATTGTAGTTAAAACAAAGGTTAAAGAGATTATAAAACAACAATTTCTATTTTCACCTCATTGTTTCCAATCATCCAAAAGATATTTGTTATTTTTGCTACACATACAAATAAATATAAACTATTTAAATATGAACAAAAATCTATTATTATGTTCTGTTGCAGTACTTTCATTAGCGTCTTGTAAAAAAGACAAAGATGAAGTTACAGACAACGAAACACACGGAATTGTACTTGAATACATGGATCAAAGCGTAAAACCTGGAGATGATTTCTTTAGATTCGTAAATGGTACGTGGTATGATAATGCTGAAATTCCAGCAGACAGAACTCGTTGGGGAAGCTTTGACGAATTAAGAAAAAACACAGATCAAGACGCTTTAGCAATCTTAAAAGAAGCTGCTGCAAATAAAAAACTAGATCCAAAATCAGATCAAGCAAAGGCAGTTGCTCTTTTCGAAACCTATTTAGATACTGTTAAAAGAAATGAGTTAGGTGTAAGCCCACTAAAGCCATACCTAGATAAGATTAATAATGTAAAAACAGCAAAAGAAGTAGCTGAATTAATCAACTCCCTTTCAAACGAAGGAGGATTAGGTCTTTACTCTTTGTATGTTTATGCAGATATGAAAAATTCAAACGAAAACTCAGTATATCTAAGCACAGGAAGTTTAGGGTTACCAGATCGTGATTTTTATATTCTTCAAGATGCAGATATGAAAGACAAACGTGAAAAATACGTAGCACACGTAGCACGTATGTTTGGCTTCTTGGGTGAAGATAATTCACAAGCAAAATTAGATGCTGAAAAAGTGTTGAAAATTGAGACTGAGATGGCTAAACCTCGCTTAACTCGTGTTGAGCGTAGAGACAACCGCCTTACTTATAACCCAATGACAATTGCAGATTTACAAAAACTAACTCCATCTGTTGATTGGACAGCATACATCGCTTCTTTTGGGTTGAAAAACGTAGAAACAATTATTGTTTCTCAACCAAAATACATGAAAGCGTTAGAAAATATCGTAACTGATAAAAATATCGACCAAGTAAAAGCATATTTAAAATGGACATTAATCAACCATTCTGCTGATTTACTTTCTACAGATATTGAAAAGGCAAATTGGGATTTCTACAGCAAAACTTTAAACGGGGCTATTGAACAACGTCCAATTGAAGAAAGAGCATTAGCGGTAGTTAATGGTTCAATAGGTGAAGCATTAGGACAACTTTATGTTGAGAAAAAATTCCCTGCAGAAGCGAAAGCAAAAGCACAATCAATGATTACTAATGTATTGAAAGCGTTTGGTGAGCGTATCAATAAATTAGAGTGGATGGCTGAAGACACTAAAAAAGGAGCTATTGAAAAACTTAACAACACTACCGTTAAAATTGGATATCCTGACAAATGGGAAGATTATTCTAAACTAGACATCAAAGCTGCTGCAAACCAAGGTAACTATTTTGAAAACATGCACAGCATTGCGGTATGGGAAACTGCAAAAAACATTGCAGACTTTGGCAAACCAGTAGACAAAACTCGTTGGGGTATGGCTCCACAAACAGTAAATGCTTATTTTAACCCTTTGTATAACGAAATTGTTTTCCCTGCAGCAATCTTACAACCTCCATTCTATGATTATAAAGCTGACGAAGCTATCAACTATGGTGGTATTGGAGCTGTAATCGGACATGAGATCTCACACAGTTTTGATGACTCAGGTGCTCGTTTTGACAAAGATGGAAACTTAAACAACTGGTGGACAGATGCAGACTTAGAGCGTTTCACAAAATTAGGAACTGCCTTAGCAGATCAATATAGCGCACTAGAACCATTCCCAGGTGTTTTTGTAGATGGTAACTTTACATTAGGTGAAAACATTGGCGACTTAGGCGGTGTAAATGTTGCTTATGATGCATTACAAATCTATTTAAAAGAAAAAGGAAACCCTGGATTAATTGATGGTTTTACACCAGAACAACGTTTCTTCATTTCTTGGGGAACTATCTGGAGAACTAAAGATCGTGACGAAGCGATTAAAAATCAAGTAAAAACAGATCCACACTCTCCAGGAAAATATAGAGCATACGTTCCTTTACAAAACGTAGATGCTTTCTATGACGCATTTGACGTAAAAGAAGGTGATAAACTTTATATCGCACCAGATAAACGTGTAAAAATCTGGTAATCCAACCTTACACAAAACCAAAAGACCACATAAATTATTATGTGGTCTTTTTTT
>JASLDM010000104.1 GCA_030151565.1 Flavobacterium sp.
AAATTCACATTAGTAACAATATTATATTGTGCATAATCTTCACGACTTCTATCGTGAGGCCCTTGCTCTAATCCTCCAAATCCTATTGTAGAACGACTTCCTGTTGCTGATAAATTAGCAAAATCAGCAAATTGTGCATCAACATTTGCCACAGCAGCCCAACCGCCTTTATTTTCCATTTCAGACATTCGAAGTTCGTTGAACCAAACTTCACCTCTTAGATCTTTTTCACGTCCCAATCTATCTGTCTGATTTTTCAATCCCAGCATAATTGTTCGCACCTGTCCAAAATTTGGATTTCCTTTTATACCAAGACGCAACTTATTTACTTTATTTGCTGCTGAAGGATTTAATTCATCTTCCTCCTTATAGAAAATATAGTTTGGATCAATTGCAGGATTATTCATCTTCATCACTTTCAATTGAGTCAATAACTCCAAAGCGAGATCAATCTCATTCTCGATCGGCCAAATTTGATCTGCATTGGTTTCTCCAAATTCAGTTACTTTTAAAGGTATTTCCACTTGATAAAAGTTATCTGTAAAATCGTTTCCGAAACGAATAAAAGCAACCATTTCATCATCTTGTAAGCGATCTGAATATCCTCGAGGCTCCAAAGCTTCAGCATGTAAAAACATACGCAACTTTTTATATTGTCTCATATCGATATTCACATTCTTAAATACTGCTTTAGAATCACCTGGTTCCAATCCACTAGGCGTCATAATCGAAGCATCTCTTTGATACAAACGCAACGATAATGATTGTTCGTTTTCGTTTATCAATGTATTATTCTGATATACTTGTTCGCGTAAAACACCTGGTGGAGTTACATACGGAATAGGACTTCTTTCAAAATTCTCTTGAATATTTACAGATGTCACATCAAAACCAACATTGGTTCCCTTAATATTTGTATTTAAATCTTCAACCAAACTTGAGTCAAAACGACGCCAATCACTACGTACCAAATCCAAAGTACCAAATCGCAATGTTACCTCGTTTCTAAACCCTGTTAAAAACATTCTCATAAAACGAATTGAACGCAAATCTGAGATTGCACCTACAGCATTCTCATCATTGGCATCAATTGGAATTTTATATTGAACCCAGCGAACAGGCGTTGTAGATCCATCAGGCAATTTTGCAGAACTCGTTCGAATATCAGACACATAGTTCTCTCCGATTTTTACACCTGGCTTAATATCAACTTCAAACTCATAATACGCATTAATCGTATTCATTGTATTATCCCCATCAATATCCTCCGTATCAGGTCTATTATCAGACCCTCTATTACTACTTGACATATTCACAGGAGAATTCCCATCCATACCATTGTAATTTCGATAGCGCTCTAGTACATCTCCATCTACATTTAAGAAATACTCATAATTATCTGCCGCTGGATCTGCTAAGTGTGCAAAATTTGGAAACATTACAGCTTCTTCCGCATCACCAATTCCATCTAATCCCACATCTTGAACTTGTCTATTACTCTCGTTCGTATCAAAAGCATAAATCAATGATGGAGCCGCTGGTGTTCTTCCCCAAATCGTTTTTATTGTCGGCTGATTACTACCTGCATTGGGCAATCCATTTTCATATTGCTTCTGTCCATCTTTTAAAATATCCTCTGATATAAATCCTAAATTAAATTTCAATTTCCCTGAATTCAACTCACTTACTACATCTCCAGGATTTCCTGTATATGGATCCATAACCCAAAACTCGATAAACTCAACATTTGATTGCTCAAAATTTGTAGAATTCAGAGCCCTCATAATTCCCCCCCAATTTTCTTCAGGTCGCTTTGCTCTTGGCACAGCAGCCAATTCAGGATTATAATTATAAGGTCCTCTTTCTTCTGGATAATAGGTCAAATCCAATGTATTAATAACACGACTTTCACCATAAGCAATATCTTTTGAGGGAAATAACTCTTCGCTAAAAATTCTCCTTGTTCGATTAGATGACAAATCTTGCTCAGAAATACCATTCGGACGACGTGAACTTACATAGAAAATAGGATCTACCGTATACCAAGACAACTTCGCGCGTCTATATCCATACGACAAATCATTAAACTCATCTCCATAACCAACAGGTGTACTTGCCAAATGCCAAGATTGAGGTGAACGGATATCTATATTTGACTGCGTTCCTTCAAAATCATCGATATACGATGTGGCTTCACCATTAAACTGATCTGCCTTAGACGCACCAGGCATTAAATAAGCAAACTCCCCTCTGAATGATATTGATGATTCTGCATCAGTATCAATATTCGGTAATTTATTAACTAATCTCGTAAAGAATGGAACTTCTGTGGCATAATTAGCATTGAACCCCATTATGGTGTTATTTACAGACTCTTCACCATAACTAGACTTTTGAGTCATTGGCTTTTCAGACAAACGTAAATAGGTAGCTCCCAACATAAACTTATCACTAAATTTATGATTAATATCTACTCCAAAAAAGCGCTTAGTTTGTTGTCCAAAAACGGCATTATTTTCAACAGAAATATCAATTGGAGTGTTAGACGCTAACAACCCAGAATCTAATATTTTTACTCTTCCTCTAGCATAATCAACCGTATAATCAACGCCTTCTATCAAAAGTCGACCACCAGCATTTACCACTACGGATCCTTGTGGAACATTATATGCTCCGATCGGAATTCCGTCTCCCATCGAGCTTTTGTATCTACCTTTTAATTGAAACTTGTTCTTACCGCTTTCTTGCAATGCATTTGCTTGCGTATTTCGATACATTCTATCGAAAACATATTTTTTCTGATTAGCATTATAGGTCGATGGCAACTCATAATCTGCTGTAGAACTTTCTCCTTTTAACTTTTTAAATAAATGTTCCCCAAAAGGTTCAACAGTTGTAAAAATGATTCGTCCGTTTCTGGCATCAATAGTAATTCCCTCAAACTTGTTATTATTATACTGACCATTATTTTGATTTCCGTAACCACTATTCCCATAGCTGCCACCGCCATAATTATTAGAACCATTATTGCTATTTCCGAGCCCTAACGGATCTAATGGATCTTGTCCTACAGCATTAGCGATAAAGTCAAAAAAACCATCTCCTCCTTCTTGAGGATCATTTGTGTAATTCAATCGATCCAAATGAAATACTTTCAATAAAGCTGTTCGGTCTACATCTGCAGGTAAAGGCAAGCCACCCGCCGGCGAAATATAATTTAACGGAGAGGGATCTGTATATAAAATATTAAACCTGAAGTTTTCCTGAGACAACTCCATCGCACCAGGAATTTGATAAATATTTTTCATCATTAAATTCCATACAGGTTGATTTACTGAAGTCAAAGTACTCTTTAACATCTTTAAAATCAAACTCTGCGAAATGGGTACGTCGTCTTGATTTGGATCTTGATTTGGCAACATCGTAGTAGTATCACTACCATCACTACCAAACTCTCCAACCTGATACACTTCGTTACCGATTGTATATTGATAAGCTACAGCCAATACTTCGTCATTGGACAAACGCTGTTGCAATGAAATATATCCTAATTGTGGGTGAAAAGTAAATTCATTAGGCGACAATTTTCGAGCACTTTCAAGTTTCACATAATCACGTCCTTCTGTCACCGGAATATTAAAACCCGCACTTCCAGAACTTATTGTTCGAATAGAACTATTTAGAAAATTGGATCCTATTTTACCTGGATCATATTTATTGTTTTTGTTATCTGTAGGAGCATCCATACGTGGAATAACAAAAAAATCAGGATACGTCTGCGTATTAATTGTCACGATTTTGGAGTCGTTTATTCCATTTAATCGCCCTTCTCCTAAATCTTGAATCGCCATAATATTTCTTAAATTATTATTATTGGCAATAATTCTATTTTGTCGATTCGTAATCCAAACATCCACACGCGTAATTCGAACACGACTATTGATATACGGATAGTTTTTCAACGCATCGTCGTATTTGTTTCTAAAATATTGTGATAGAAAGAAGTGTCGATCTGCATCATAATCCAAGGCATATAACTCAAAGTCCTCCATAGTTCCACCGCCTTCTGCTGTAACAGAACGAGTTTGAGACTTTTGTTCAGAGAACACCCCAGTTATCGTTGTTTTACCAAATTGTAACTCTGTTTTTACTCCAAAAAGACTTTGTGCTCCTCGAACTAACGAACTACTGATAGGCATACTCACATTACCTACTTCAACTTTTTTGATAATTCCATCTTCGTCTGGCACATAGTCCAATCTAATTAGGTTTTGAAAATCAAATGTAGATTGTGTGTCATAATTAAAATTCACCCCTAAACGCGTTCCAACCATTCCCTGCAATCCCATGCTTATCCTTTGATCGAAGTCAAAAGTCATCATTTTTCGATTACGAGGAGACAATACTGGATTATCTTGTTTAGTAAAGCGTAGTCCCAAATCTATCTCAACAGATCCCTGCGGTTTTACATCGATAGTATTTGATCCAAAAATCCCTTCAAACAGTCCTGAATTCACATAGTATCTTGGCAATAAATCTTTCTGAATCTCTTCATCTTCCAAGCGGCCATCAACAGCATCAAATTTTTGCTTAAAATAGTTACGCATTTGTTCACGCATCACAAGAGTTTCATACTCTTTACGCGTTAAAATAACTGGAAAGTTGATATTAAATCCATCAACAGATTTTGTATAGATATAACGATCCGTTACAGGATCATAGGTATAAGCCTCCACTATACTTTGAGGATCAGGTAATTTTATACTTCCTACATCATACTTTGGTTGCAGAGTATCTGTAGTTTGATTCGTATTTTGAGCGAGACCAATAAAGCCCCACATTAAAAATAAAAACGACCAGATGTTAATTTTGTTCTGTAGCGATTGCACTCTCAAGTCTTATAAGTTTTTTAAAGCTTGCTTTATAATTTGTTCAACAGTAGCGCCTGGATCTTGTTTGATTATCTTATCTACCACTTTTTCTGCACTTTTACGAACAAACCCTAACACTTCTAAAGCAGATAACGCTTCATCGGCGTTTGTATTGCTAAGAACTACTGAAACTTCATCAATATTATAAAGTTTCATTACTTTTTCTTGTAGATCTAAAATAACTCTCTGAGCTGTTTTGGTTCCAATTCCTTTAACTGATTGGATTATTTTGGCATCGCCACCGCCGATTGCCTGAAGTAAGTCTCTAGGATTAAGTGAAGAAAGCATATTTCTTGCGGTATTTCCCCCTATTCCTGAAACTGATATTAATAATTTAAAAAGTTCTCGCTCGATTTTTTCTGCAAAACCAAAAAGCGTATGAGCATCTTCTTTAATTTGAAGAAAAGTATAAAGTTTTATACTTTCCG
This sequence comes from Flavobacterium sp., assembly GCA_030151565.1. Lineage (GTDB taxonomy): Bacteria > Bacteroidota > Bacteroidia > Flavobacteriales > Flavobacteriaceae > Flavobacterium. Next base: position 5,360 of record JASLDM010000104.1, read on the forward strand.
AATCTGTAATTTGTGAATAGGTATGCAGAGAAATGTTAATTAAATATCCCACTCCTCCGCAATCTATCACCACCTCTGTAGGTGTTTTTTCTACTAATCTCCCTTGAATATGAGCAATCATCTTTTTTGAAATTTTATTCAAAAATAACAAATAATTTTAACTATTTCATAACAAGCTGATATACTTTACGGTTCAAGGAATTTTTGTTATTTTTTTCGTTTTTCACGCACTTGAGCATCTACAACTGCCACTGCTGTCATATTAACCATCTCATCTACACTAGCTCCTAATTGAAACACGTGAGCAGCCTTATCTAATCCTAAAATAATTGGACCAATTGAAGTAGCCTTATTTAATTCTTTTAACATTTTATAGGTAATGTTAGCCGAATCAAGATTTGGAAATATTAACGTGTTCACTTTCTTATTTGCTAATTTTGAGAAAGGAAACTTACTCTTTAGCATTTCTGCATTTAAAGCAAAATCCATTTGAATTTCCCCATCAACCAATAATTCCGGACAATTTTGATGAAGCATTTGTACTGCTTGACGCATTTTTGTAGGCGATTCATGATTTGCCGATCCAAAATTAGAGAAAGACAACATAGCAATCACAGGTTCAATACCAAACATACGAACAGTTCGCTCTGTCATCATTGCTATTTTTGCTAACTCTTCTGCGTTCGGATTCGCATTAATTGCCGTATCTGCTAAAAACAAAGGACCTCTATCTGTCAACATTACGTTAGTTGTAGCCACTTTCTCCACGCCAGACGCCCTTGGAATAAGCTCCAAAATAGGCTTAATTGTTGAAGGATAACTTCTCGTCTGACCGGTAACTAGTGCATCAGCCTCACCTTCATTAACCATCATTGCAGCAAAATAGTTACGCTCTTTCATTAACTTTTCTGCTTCATACAAAGTCATTCCTTTTCTTCGTCTTGCTTCCCAATAAGCAGTTGCAAATCGACTTCTACAGCTAGCTTCTTCTTCTAATTTTGGATCTCTAATCTCCAATTCTGCATCAAATCCTATTTCATTTTTTAACTCTAAGATCACTTCTTTTCTACCCAATAATACAGGAATTGCAAATCCTTCTTCATAGGCAATCTGCGCTGCTTTAAGAACATCTAATTGATCTGCTTCAGCAAAAACAACACGCTTAGGGTTCGTTTTTGCACGATTGATCAACATACGCACTAACTTATTATCAGATCCCATACGATCTTCCAACTCTCTTTCGTATTTTTCCCAATCTGTAATAGGTGCTGTCGCTACTCCACTTTCTATAGCTGCTTTTGCAACAGCTGGCGGTACTACAGAGATCAACCTTGGATCAAAAGGTTTTGGAATAATATACTCTTTTCCAAAGCTTAGTTTAGTTTCTCCATAAGCAATATTCACTTGTTCAGGAACCGACTCTTTCGCTAGTTGAGCTAAAGCAACTACAGCTGCTTTTTTCATCTCCTCATTAATTTTTGTTGCGCGCACATCTAATGCTCCTCTAAAAATATAAGGGAATCCCAAAACGTTATTCACTTGGTTAGGGTGATCAGATCGCCCAGTAGCCATAATAATATCCTTACGAGTATCCATCGCCAAATTGTATTCAATTTCAGGTTTTGGATTTGCCATTGCAAATACGATAGGGTTTTCAGCCATATTTAACAAATCTTCTGGCTTTAAAATATCCGCAGCAGAAAGACCTATAAAAACATCACATCCCTTTAAGGCATCCTGCATCGAAATTTCTTTCTCAGTTGCAAACATTTGTTGCATTTCTGAGATTCTCTCATCGTCTTTTCTTAGAACCCCTTTACTGTTGAACATTAAAATATTTTCAACTGGTACTCCAAAAGCAACATATAATTTGGCACAAGCAATCGCAGCAGATCCAGCTCCAGAAACAACCATTTTCAGATCTTGCATCTTTTTTCCTGCTAATTCAGCTGCATTCAATAATGCTGCTGCAGAAATAATAGCAGTTCCATGTTGGTCATCATGCATTACAGGAATATTCAACTCTTCTTTTAATCGACGCTCAATTTCAAAAGATTCAGGAGCCTTTATATCTTCAAGGTTAATCCCCCCAAATGTAGGTGCTATATTTTTTACAGTTTCAATAAATTTCTCAACATCAGTTGTATCTACTTCGATATCAAAAACATCTATATCTGCAAAAATTTTAAACAAAAGACCTTTACCTTCCATTACTGGCTTCGAAGCTTCTGGACCGATATCTCCAAGTCCCAATACTGCAGTTCCGTTTGAAATAACAGCTACTAAATTTCCTTTAGCCGTATATTTATAAACGTTATTTACATCCTTAGCAATCTCTAAACATGGCTCCGCCACACCTGGTGAATATGCTAAAGATAAATCTCTTTGTGATGAATATTTTTTGGTTGGAACAACCTGAATTTTACCTGGAGTTGGTTTTGCATGATACAGCAAAGCCTCTCTACGTTTACTATCTTTATTCATATATTCTCTTTATTTTTCAACTAACTAACAAAGATAACATTTTTAGCATACCAACAACAGCTTCCCTTTTACTCTTTCAAAAAATCAATATTTCGCAAAAATCCATCCATTTTAGTTCGCTTTACTGCGGATTTTTTAAAGACTTTATTAAAAACATCTTTAGTCAATTCCTCCCACTCTCGTTTTTCAAATGAAAGTAATTCACTTTTAGGAGTAAACAATGGTTCCTGATGAGGACTTGAAAAACGGTTCCAAGGACAAACATCTTGACATACATCACATCCGAATATCCAATCATCCATTTTATTTTTGAAACTACTAGGAATGTGATCTCGCAATTCAATAGTCAAATATGAAATACATTTACTGCCATTTACTATATATGGACTTTCAATTGCACCGGTTGGACAAGCATCAATACATTTGGTACAATTTCCACAATGATCCGTAGTAGCCATATCTGCTTCGAGGGGTAAATCCAAAATAAGCTCAGCTATAAAAAAGAAAGAACCACTTTTTTTGGCAATTAAATTGTTGTTTTTGCCTACCCAGCCTAGTCCACTTTTCGCTGCCCAAGCCTTATCTAAAACCGGAGCAGAATCGACAAAAACACGTCCGTCTACAGCCCCTATTTCATCTTGTATAAAAGCCAACAATTCGTTTAGTTTTTCCTTGATTACCCCATGATAATCTTGGCCATACGCGTATTTAGCAATCTTATAGGAGTCTAAACGTTGTAAAGTTTCTGGATAGTAATTAAGCAATAAAGAAACTACACTTTTAGCACCATCAACCAACAAACGAGGATCCAAACGCTTATCGAAATGCTGTTCCATATAATACATAGAACCATGCATTTGCTCTGAAAGCCATTTCTCCAAACGAGGGGCTTCTTGCTCTAAAAAACCAGCTTCTGAGATACCACAAGACATAAAGCCCAAGCGTTTTGCTTCGGCTTTAATAAGTAAACTATGTTTGTGACGCAAATCTGACATCTATTTTTTCAAAAAAGACCTCCTTGTTTTGCAGGCGGCACAAGTCCTAAATGTTTATATGATTTATCGGTAGCTTCGCGCCCACGAGGTGTACGCATAATAAAGCCTTCTTGAATTAAGAAAGGTTCATAAACTTCTTCAATAGTTTCGGCATTTTCAGAAACTGCCGTCGCCAAAGTAGACAAACCTACAGGCCCACCTTTAAACTTCTCGATAATAACAGAAAGAATCTTATTATCCATCTCGTCTAAGCCATTCGCATCAACATTTAAAGCACTCAATCCAAAACGGGCTATTTCGATATCTATTCGTCCATTACCTTTGATCTGAGCAAAATCTCGAACACGACGCAACAAGGCGTTTGCAATACGAGGCGTTCCTCGACTTCGTCCAGCGATCTCAATTGCGGCTTCCAAAGAAATGGGCACTTTAAGAATATCTGCACTTCGCTCAACGATTGTTGCAAGCAATTCGGTATTATAATACTGCAAACGACTTTGAATTCCAAAACGAGCTCGCATAGGAGCCGTAAGCAATCCAGAACGCGTAGTTGCACCTACTAAGGTGAAGGGATTTAAATGAATTTGAACCGTGCGCGCATTAGGCCCAGATTCAATCATAATATCTATTTTAAAATCCTCCATAGCCGAATATAAGTACTCTTCTACAATAGGACTTAAACGATGAATTTCATCTATAAACAATACATCACGCTCCTCTAAGTTTGTCAATAAGCCAGCAAGATCGCCTGGTTTATCCAAAACAGGTCCAGAGGTAATCTTTATACCAACTTCTAATTCATTCGCTAGAATATTCGCTAAAGTAGTCTTTCCTAACCCAGGAGGGCCGTGAAACAAAGTATGATCCAAAGCTTCGCCTCTCATATTTGCTGCTTGCACAAAAACCTTAAGGTTTTCCAAAACCTTGTCTTGGCCGGCAAAATCATCAAAGGAAAGCGGACGTAGTCTTTTTTCTACATCTAATTCTTCGGAAGAATAGTGATTATTCGTAGGATTCAAATTCTCATTCATATTGCAAATATAGACAAATCAGATTTGAGAAACTTATAATAAAACATTTCTATATTTCAACATATAAAAAAAACGAGTCTCGATAAAATTGTTCCAAAAAAAAAGTCGTTTTGAATAATTCAAAACGACTTTTTCTATAAAATATAAATTTCTTAGTGTTGAAGCTCCTCTTCACCTTCACGCATCGGAAGGTTTTGTGGTGCATAATCCTCTTCGAAACCAGGCTTACTATAATCATAAGGCCATCTGTAAACTACAGGTAACTCACCTGGCCAGTTTCCATGAATATGCTCTACTGGAGTAGTCCATTCCAATGAATTTCCTTTCCAAGGATTTTGTGTTGCTTTCTTTCCGTAGAAAATACTGTGAAAGAAGTTCCATAAAAACACTAATTGGAAAGCTGAACCTACTAAAGCAAAAACTGTGATAAGCACGTTTACCTCTACAAACTCATCAAACAATGGGAATGCAGTGTTAGAATAGTAACGACGTGGAAGACCTGCTAATCCGATGAAGTGCATTGGGAAGAAAACTCCGTAAGCACAAACAGCAGTTACCCAGAAATGGATATATCCTAAGTTTTTATTCATCATTCTTCCGAACATTTTAGGGAACCAATGGTAAATACCTGCAAACATTCCGTAAAGAGCGGAGATACCCATTACTAAGTGGAAGTGAGCAATTACGAAATACGTATCATGCACGTTGATATCCAATGTAGAGTCTCCTAAAATAATTCCTGTTAATCCTCCTGTAATGAAAGTAGAAACGAAACCAATACAGAACAACATTGCAGGGTTCATTTGTAAGTTACCCTTCCAAATAGTTGTTATATAGTTAAACGCCTTAACTGCAGATGGAATAGCAATCAATAAAGTTGTAAACGTAAATACAGAACCTAGGAATGGATTCATCCCTGAAACGAACATATGGTGCCCCCAAACAATCGTAGAAAGGAAAGCAATTGCCAAAATTGAAGCAATCATCGCACGGTAACCGAAAATTGGTTTACGAGCATTAGTCGCAATAATTTCAGAAGTAATTCCCATCGCTGGTAAGATTACAATATATACCTCTGGGTGACCTAAGAACCAGAATAAGTGTTCAAACAAAACTGGTGAACCACCTTGGTAATGCAATACCTCACCTGCTAAATAAATATCAGATAAGAAGAATGAAGTTCCAAAACTTCTATCGAAAATCAATAATAAAGCTGCAGATAACAATACTGGGAACGAAACGATACCGATGATAGCAGTAACGAATAAAGCCCAAACTGTCAAAGGCAATCTAGTCATTGACATTCCTTTTGTTCTTAAGTTAATAACTGTAGCTACATAGTTCAAAGACCCCATCAATGATGATGCAATGAAAATAGCCATAGAAATCAACCATAATGTCATACCTGTTCCAGACCCAGGGATTGCTTGCGGCAATGCACTCAATGGAGGATAAATAGTCCATCCAGAAGAAGCTGGTCCTGACTCAACAAAAATTGAGATAGTCATCAATAAAGCAGAGATGAAGAACAACCAATATGATAACATGTTTAAAAAACCTGAAGCCATATCACGTGCTCCAATTTGCAATGGAATAAGTAAGTTACTAAAAGTTCCACTTAAACCAGCAGTCAAAACGAAGAATACCATAATGGTACCGTGCATGGTCACTAAAGCCAAATACACATCGTTTTTCATAACCCCATCTGGAGCCATTTTATCACCTAATAACCATTTGAATACTGTAAAAGATTCTTCTGGCCAAGCAATTTGCATTCTGAATAAAAGAGACATTACAATACCAATAATCCCCATAACAATACCTGTAATCAAGTACTGCTTAGCAATCATTTTATGATCTAAACTGAAGACATATTTAGTAAAGAAATTTCCTTTATCATGATGATCATGTTCCTCATGACCAGTAACTATTTCGTGTCCTATTGCTGACATAGTATAATTTTTAAATATGTGAGTTGTTATTTTACTACTTGAGCTATAGCTTCAGAATCAACAGCTTCTTCAGTTTCAACAACTGGAGCAACTTCTTCTACTTTTGGAGCATCAGCAGCTTTAGAAGCCGCTACTTGATCTTTTAAAGTAGGTTGTTCATTTAACCATTTTTTGAAATCTTCTTCAGACTCTACAATAATCTTTGCTTGCATATTGTAGTGAGATGCACCACAAATTTTATTACAAAGTAACAGATAATCAAATTTATAAGGCTCTAAAGCTTCTTCACCTTTTGCAACTAAAGCTACGCTTCTGTCTGCTCTAAGATTATTAATATTATTCACCTTTTGTACGATACCTTCACGCTCACGCATTTCAGCTGTAGTAACAGTCGGTGTAAAAGCAAATTGCGTTACCATACCTGGCACACAGTTCATCTGTGCACGGAAGTGAGGCATATAAGCAGAGTGCAATACGTCTTGTGAACGCATTTTTAAAACTACTTTTTTACCTACTGGTAAATGCAATTCTTTTGTCATTTTATCATCTTGAGCATTTGGATCAGCCATATCAACCCCTACAACGTTCACACCTTCAATAAAACGAACGTTCGCTTTACCTAAAGTATTATCGTCACCTGAGTAACGGATATCCCAACCAAATTGTTTTGCGTAAACTTCAACATAGATTACTTCTTCTTCGTCGTTTACAAACATAATGTCATTCCAAGCAAACAATCCATAAAGGATCAAACCTGAAAGCACTACTACTGGAATAATTGTCCAAACAGCTTCTAACTTATCATTGTCTGAAAAGAACAAAGCTTTTTTTCCTTTTTTACCACGGTAAGCAAATCCGAAATAGTGTAATAAAAATTGAGTAAAGATTTGAACGATGAAAATCAATCCCATCGAAATCCACATCAAATTATCTACGTGTTCACCATGAGCAGAAGCAGCATTATCCATTAAAGGAAAACTTCCATACTCATATAAACAAAAGATAGTAAAAATATAGATAAATCCTAAAAATGCAAAGGTTAAGTAACCGTTGATATTATTATCCTTATCTGTAGCGATCTGCGAAGCAGCATCATCCGAAGATGATCCTACTTGAGTTAAATCAAATATCTTAGTCAATTGCCATACTGCAACTCCCAATAATATTACAACAGCTAATATTAATAATTGTGTCATTGTTGTTTGATATATGGTTATTAATAATGAAAATGTTTACTTTCTTCAATCAGTGGATGATTTTTAGCTAATAATGGTGCTTTAGAAATTGCAGTAAACACTACAAAAATAAACAATCCAGCGAAAAACATCAAAGATGCGATTTCAGGTACACCTACAAACCAAGATCCTCCTACTGTTCCAGGCATAATCATATTGTAGAAATCTAAATAGTGTCCTACTACGATTAAGGTTCCTGCCATAACAACGATCCAAGTCAAACGTTTGAAATCGGTGTTTATTAACAATAACAATGGCAATACAAAGTTTAATACCAACATACCAAAGAATGGAACTTTATATTCTTGAATTCTGAATACGTAATACGTAACCTCTTCCGGAATATTAGAATACCACATCAACATAAATTGAGAGAACCAAAGGTAAGTCCAGAAAATACTTAATCCGAACATAAATTTAGCTAAATCATGGATGTGACTTGTATTAACGTATTCCAACAATCCTTTTGATTTCAAATACAATGTTGTAAATGCAATGATTGTAATTGCTGTCACAAAGAAACTTGCAAAAACATACCATCCAAACAACGTACTATACCAGTGCGTATCGATAGACATAATCCAATCCCAAGACATCATAGACTCAGTAACGATAAAGAATACTAAGAACATTGCTGAAGCTTTGAAGATTTTCTTATGAATAGAAAGATCCGCATTATCATCCATTGCACGTGAATTTTTAACCGCATAAAAACGGTATAAGTTCCATCCTGCTAAGAAAATAACTGCTCTGATTAAAAAGAAAGGAACATTCAAATATCCTGTTTTACCTTGAATGATAGCATCCTCTGCAACTACTGATGAATCCATCCATATAAATAGGTGGTTCATATTCATCGAAGAAGCAATTAATAAAACCAAGAAAATAACTGATCCAGGTAATAAGTAAGCAGTTAAGCCTTCCATAACTCTAAAAAGAACTGGAGACCAACCCGCTTGGGCTGCATAGTTGATGGCATAAAAAGCCAACACCCCTAATGAAATCAACATAAAGAAGATACAAGCTACATAAAGAGCTGCCCATGGTTTGTTTTGCATTTGTTGCAAAACGTGCTCTAAATGGTGTTGGTGTTCTGCATGATCAGCAGCAGAAACATCTGCGTGAGCAGTACCAGATTCAGCAACCTGATGTGAATCTCCGTGATGTTGCTCCGTTAAAATCTGCTCAACGTCACTAACCGTTTTGGGTGCATTGATAAACCCGTATATAATTCCAACTAATCCTAAGATCATTAGAACTATAGCAAAGGTTTTCAATCTGTTTGAAAATGTGTACATATCTAAACTTTCAAATAAGTTCTACAATTTATAATTCTGATTTCAATTTTAAAACGTAATCTGTTACTACCCAACGCTCATGTTGCGTCATTTGGTTAGCGTGAGATCCCATCGAATTCAAACCATAAGTAATTACGTGATAAATTCCTCCTTCAGTTAGGTCGCGATCTCCATAATTTGGAACCCCTAAGAATTTTTCTCTTTTAACCAAATTACCTTTTCCATCACCTTTATCTCCATGACAAACTGAACAGTAAATTGTATATAATTCTTTACCTTTTGGATCGTTACGCTCTTCAGCCGTTAATGGCGATTTAGAGTTTGCTCTTGCGCTTTCTAAGCCTTCTGAGGTATTTGCATACTCATATACTTCGAAACCACGTGGAATTGTATGCTCCGCTGGTAATTGACCTTCTTTTCCGTTTTTAAATGCAGGAACTTCTGAATACGTTTCATACGAAACAGCTTCATACATATTTGGGAAAAACTGATAGTTAGGTCGCTCTTTGTTAAAACAAGAAGTAGTCAAAATTGAAACTCCTAGTAAAGCTGCTATTTTATATATCGTTCTCATTCTACAATTACTCTTTATCGATTACTTTAACTTCTACTGCTCCCGTGTTTTTGAAGAACTCGATAGCTTCCTCTTCATTTCCGTTCAAAGCAACTTCCATCAAGAAATGGTCATCTGTAGTTCTTACATCTGGGTTCTCCGCTTGTTTAAATGGCCATAATTTACTTCTAAAGAAGAATGTCAAAACCATTAAGTGGGCAGAAAAGAAAACCGTCATCTCAAACATAATAGGTACAAAAGCAGGTAAGTTTTGAATAAAACTAAAACTTGGCTTTCCTCCAATATCTTGTGGCCAGTCTTCGATCATAATATAGTTCAACAAAAATGTTGCGAAAGACAAACCAACCAATCCATACAAGAAAGCACATATCGCAAGTCTTGTTGGAGCTAATCCCATCGCTTTATCTAGTCCGTGAACTGGAAATGGCGTATAGATTTCTTCTATATGATGACGCGCAGATCTAGTTTCTGTTACTGCATGTAACAACACATCATCATCGTTGTAAATTGCATGTATTACTTTATTACTCATAGCGAATTAATGATTTAAAGTTTGATTATTCTCTTGGTTGTCTCTAGCTTTTTTGTAGTACTCTCCTGAAGATTTCAAGATTGTTTTCACTTCAGCCTGAGCAATTACAGGGAAACTTCTAGAATATAATAAAAACAATACAAAGAAGAATCCAATTGTACCAATATAAATACCAGCATCCACAAAAGTAGGCTGGAACATAGTCCAAGAAGATGGTAAATAATCTCTGTGAAGCGATGTAACGATAATTACAAAACGCTCAAACCACATCCCGATATTTACAATAATCGAAATAATAAAAGATGCCATGATACTCGTTCTAATTTTCTTAAACCACATAACTTGTGGAGAAATTACGTTAAACGTCATCATACACCAGTATGACCACCAGTAAGGTCCTGTAGCTCTATTCAAGAATGCGTATTGTTCGTATTCTACTCCAGAATACCAAGCAACCCATAACTCTGTAATATAAGCCACCCCTACGATAGATCCTGTAATCATTACTACAATATTCATCAATTCAATATGCTGAATAGTAATATAGTCTTCTAAGTTAGATACTTTTCTCATGATGATCAACAAGGTATTTACCATTGCGAATCCAGAGAAAATAGCTCCTGCAACAAAGTAAGGAGGTAAGATAGTTGTATGCCAACCAGGAATAACCGAAGTAGCAAAGTCAAAAGATACAATAGTGTGTACTGACAATACCAAAGGTGTTGCTAAACCAGCCAATACTAAGTGAACCTCTTCAAAACGTTGCCAATCTTTAGCTCTTCCGCTCCATCCAAAACTCAAGATAGAATAAACTCTTTTTGTAAATGGCGTGATAGCTCTATCTCTCAACATCGCAAAGTCAGGTAACAAACCAGTCCACCAGAAAACTAATGACACTGATAAATACGTTGAAATCGCAAATACGTCCCAAAGTAATGGTGAGTTAAAGTTCACCCATAATGAACCAAATTGGTTCGGAATAGGTAATACCCAGTAAGCTAACCATGGACGTCCCATGTGAATTACAGGGAACAATCCTGCTTGAACTACTGAGAAAATAGTCATTGCCTCTGCAGAACGGTTAATAGCCATTCTCCATTTTTGTCTGAATAACAATAATACGGCTGAGATCAAAGTACCGGCGTGACCAATACCTACCCACCAAACAAAGTTTGTAATATCCCAAGCCCAACCAACTGTTTTATTTAATCCCCAAGTACCAATACCTGTAGCAACAGTGTAAGCCATACAACCTACTCCCCAAAGAAAAGCGATTAAGGCAATAGTAAACACAGTCCACCATTGTTTGTTTGCTCTCCCTTCTACAGGTCTAGCCACATCTACAGTTACATCGTGATAAGATTTCTCACCAAGAACTAAAGGTTTTCTAATGGGTGCTTCGTAATGTGACGACATAATCCTTTATAAGTTTCTTTAATTAATAATTAAGTTATTTTAGTTATTTCTAACTTTAACATGATAAAACACATTCGGTTTCGTTCCAATATGCTCTAACAAATGATACATTCTATCGTCTTCAACTAATTTAGCTACGTCAGAATCTTTATCATTCACGTCTCCAAACTTCATTGCTCCACTACTACAAGCTGCAGAACAAGCAGTTTCAAATTCATGACTTCCAACAGCTCTACCTTCGTTTTTAGCTTTAAGTATAGTTGCTTGCGTCATTTGAATACACATAGAACATTTTTCCATAACCCCACGTGAACGTACATTCACATCTGGATTAAGAACCATACGACCTAAATCGTCATTCATGTTATAATCAAACTCGTCGTTGTTATTATATAAGAACCAGTTAAAACGTCTTACTTTATACGGACAGTTATTCGCACAATATCTAGTACCTACACAACGGTTATAAGCCATGTGGTTTTGCCCTTGACGACCATGAGATGTTGCCGCTACTGGACAAACCGTTTCACATGGAGCGTGATTACAATGCTGACACATTACAGGCTGGAACGCAACTTGTGGATTATCAGCAGGATTTTCTAATCCTTTGAACATTTTGAAGTTCTCAGAGAAACCGCTAGCAGCATCTTTAACTTCAACATCCCCTGTAAAAGTATCTTCTGAAGAATAGTAACGGTCAATACGCAACCAGTGCATATCTCTACTTCTACGAACTTCAGACTTACCTACAACTGGAACGTTGTTTTCAGCGTGACAAGCAATAACACAAGCACCACATCCTGTACAAGCATTTAAATCGATAGATAAGTTGAAATGATGACCAACAGTACGATCAAATGATTCCCAAATATCTACTGAATTAGCACGTACTTCTTGATGATCCAAAGATACATAAGGGAAGATATTCCACTCTTTAATATCTTTAGTATTAAAAATCTCTAAAGTAGTTTCTTTAATAATATCACCTCTACCCATTAAGGTATTTTGCAACTGTACACAAGCAAATTCGTGATCACCACTAGCTTTTGCAACCGTTACACTTTGAACATCCTCAAAGTTGTGATATAATTTATATGCGTTAACACCAACTTGCATTTCTTCTTTCATAGCCGCTTTACGTCCATATCCAAAAGCAAGTCCAACAGTACCTTTAGCTTGTCCTGGCTGAATTAAAGCAGGTACATTTTCTAAAGTTACACCATTAACTTCCAATGTAACATAACTTCCGTTCAAACCTCCGTTTGCAACATTGTAATTTTTAATTCCTAACTCTTCAGCATCCAATCTAGAGATTGTAGCGTAGTTATCCCAAGAAACTCTTGTTAATGGATCTGGAAACTCTTGCAACCAAGGGTTATTCGCTTGTTGTCCATCTCCCATACCTGTTTTAGTATAGAACACCAACTCCAATCCAGAAGCTTTCTTAGCTTTTGCTAATCCACTTGCAGCAGTAGCATAATCATGATCACCACTTGCAGTGTTAGCAGCTTCGAAATCAACAAAACCATCATGAACAATTTGGTTCCAAGTTTTACCGTTTACAGATGCCTGACCTACAGCTTTTAAATAATCATAATAAGTACCCTCAACACCAGTCCAAACCATTAAAGATTCCTGGAATTGTCTTGTTTCAAACAAAGGACGAATTGTAGGCTGCATCACAGCATAATGTCCTTTCTTAATCATCACATCACCCCAAGCTTCCAAATAATGAGGAGCCGCAGCAGCAATAGTCGTATTTAATGCAGTCTCATCTTCTTTCAATGAAAAAGAAACTGACAAACTTACTTTTTTCAAACCTTCAACAAAAGCATCCGCATTTGCCAAAGTATAAACAGGATTAACACCAGTCATAATTAATGTATGAACAGCACCTGCATTCATATCTTTAATCAACTGTGTTACAGCAGCAGCATTTCCTTTTCTTACATATTTAGGTTTTGATGGCATAAATGCAGCAGAACCTAAAGCTTGGTTAATAGCAAATACTAACAATTGAGCATTTACATCATCCAATCCAGAAACTAAAACCCCAGCAGAACCTGCTCTTTTCAATTCAGCAACAAGCACTTTAATTTCCTCTTCTTTACCAGTAGACTCAGTAGAAACACTTCCTCCAACTACCGCATTGTAGATTTTAACTAAAGCTATTTTTTGCTCCGCAACCGTCATAGGAACACGAACGTCTGCATTTGCCCCTGTCAAAGACATATTCGACTCTAGTTGAATATGTTTAGACATTTTTTTATTTTTCGGAATACGATTAGCACCATAAGCACCTTCATATCCACCACCTTGCCAATCTCCTAAGAAATCTGCACCAACAGAAACAATCACATCCGCCTTATCAAAGTCGTAATCTGCCAAAGCACGCTCTCCATACACACGCTCATAAGCATCTAAAGCAGCAGTCGATGAAACCGCATCATAAACAACTTGTTTAGCAGTAGGATTTTGAGCAATAAACTCAGCAATCAATTTATCCGTTGAAGGACTCGCCATTGTATTAGTCAACAAAACAATGTTTCCTCCTTTTTCATTCGCCTCTTTCAATCCAGCTTTAACTCGAGAATCAACGTCACTCCAAGAAGCAGTTTTCCCTTCGATTTTTGGCTCTTTTAGACGCAAACTATCATATAATGAAAGTACCGACGCTTGCACACGTGCATTAGCTCCCGAATAAGCTTTTTCCAATCTGTTGTTTTCAACTTTAATCGGACGCCCTTCACGCGTTTTAATCAATACATTCACAAAATCAAATCCATCTGCTATTGTAGTAGCATAGTAATCTGCAACTCCAGGAATAATCTCCTCAGGCTGCACTACATAAGGAATCGACTTAACCACAGGCCCCTCACAAGCTGCTAAAGAAGCTGCAGCTGTAGAGAATCCCACATATTTCAAAAAGTCTCGACGAGTTGTAGAAGAAGAAGACAAAGTGTTTTTATCCCCAAGAAATTCATCTGTAGGAATTTCCTCAACAAACTCATTGTTTCTTAGCGTCTCAACAATAGAACTATTATCATTCAGCTCCTCAACACTTTTCCAGTATTTTTTGTTTGATGCCATTGTATATATATATTAGCTTCTTAAATTATTATTAATAGTGACATTTACCACACTCTAATCCACCCATCTGAGCAACAGTCAATTTCTCAACTCCGTATTTCTTAGATAACTCTTCGTGAATTTTCGCGTAATACTCATTGTTCTCCATTTTAACTTCAGTTTTACGGTGACAATCGATACACCATCCCATAGTCAAAGGAGAATGCTGTCTCATGATTTCCATCTCCTCAACTGGCCCGTGACAAGTTTGACACTCCAATCCTGCAACATTTACGTGTTGTGAGTGATTATAGTAAGCAAAGTCAGGTAAGTTATGAATACGAACCCATTTCACTGGCTTCTCTTCACCCGTATATTGCTGAGAACTTGGATCCCAACCTACAGCATCATAAAGCTTATGAATCTCAGCCGTATAGAATTCAGGAGTATATTTCCCGTAATCTGTACCTGCATCACCCTCAAACTCACTAATGTTTTTATGACAGTTCATACAAACATTCAATGAAGGAATTCCTGAAGTCTTACTAGATCTAGCAGCAGAGTGACAATATTTACAGTCAATTCCGTTATCTCCCGCATGTATCTTGTGAGAGAAATGAATCGGTTGTACCGGCTCATACCCTTTATCAACTCCAACCTGCATCATATACCCATATGCAAAATAAGACCCGATTAAAACAAATACAATTGTCGAAACAATTACCAAAAATTGGTTTTTTGCAAACGCACGCCATAACGGCACAGTTTGACGAACTTCTTCTGTCAATCCGTTTACTTCAACAACTTTATTCAAGATTCGTTTAACGAAAAACAACATTGTCACCAATAGCAACAACACCACAACTAACGCACCTAAAACAATAACATTGTTCACATTACCAGATGCATCACCAGATGCTCCTCCAGCAGCTGCAACATCAACTTTAGGCTCTGCTTTAGGCTCAGAAGTATAAGCTAAAATGTTATCAATATCTTCATCTGACAATCCAGGGAAGTCATTCATAACAACCTTATTCCACTCCTCAAAAAGCTTCACAGCAGCTGCATCCCCTGATTTAATCAGCGATGAACTACTCTTGATCCATTTATGCAACCACTCCGTGTCGTGTTTCTCAACGACTCCTCGTAGCGCTGGTCCAGTAGAGTTCCCGTCCATTTTATGGCAGGCAGCACAGTTTGAATTAAACAATTCCTTACCCTTCGCAGCATCTTGCGCAAACGAAGTAGCAGAAAACGATAGCATTAACGCTAAACAAAAGAATAAAATCCTTGAAAACGAATTATGGTTACCCACTTTTTTCATAGTTATAAAATGATTATCAACTAAATTTGGTCTTTTTTTAACAGTCTTTTTCACTGCTTTTTATATACACCTTCTTTATAAACTCCGACAAAAATACAATTTATGCCTTACTCTAAAAACCTTTACAGCCGTTAATGTGCAATTTATACCAGTTCTAAATAACTTTTATTTCTCTTCATTTTAATTATAATTGTATTTTTGCATCAAACCCGATTCATTATGAGAATTTTAAGAATTTTATTTACAATTAGCACACTGCTAATTTTCAACTTTACAACACTGGCTCAAAGTCAAAAAGTTACAATTCAAGAGTCTTCTGAATTTAAATCACTTTTAAGCGAAAAAAGAAAAAACAATCACGCCATTACAACAAATGACAAGTATAAAATTCAAGTCTTTTACGGCAGTAATGCAGAAGCTTCACGAAAATTGAGCGACTTCAAAAGACAATTCCCACATTTAGATGGAACAATCATCTACACCAACCCTTCTTACAAAGTTTGGGTAGGCAATTTCAAAACACGCATTGAAGCAGAAAGAAACTTAAAAGCTATTCAAACACGTTTTGAAAACGCTTTAATCATCAAACCCAACAAATAACGAAGCTTATTTAATTCATAAAAAAAGCGCTTTGCAAATGCAAAGCGCTTTTTTATCATCACTATTTTATTAGCCTACAATATTAATAATCTTACCTGGAACAATAATTACTTTTTTAGGAGTTTTACCTTCCAACTGAACTTTAGTACGCTCATCAGCCATAACTATCTCTTGAATCTGATCTTGCGTCAAATCCATTGCTAACTCTATTTTAAACCTCATTTTTCCATTAAAAGAAACCGGATACTCCTTAGAGCTTTCAACTAAATAAGAGGGATCAAATACTGGAAAAGATTCCTTTGTAATTGAATCGCTATGACCCAACTGAGACCACAACTCCTCGGCAATATGCGGAGCATACGGAGCTATAACAACAGCTAGAGGCTCCAAAATTGCTCGGTGATTACATTTCTGTTGCGCCAACTCATTTACACATATCATAAATTGAGAAACCGAAGTATTAAAAGAAAACCCTTCAATATCTTCCGTTACTTTCTTTAT
This sequence comes from Flavobacterium sp., assembly GCA_030151565.1. Lineage (GTDB taxonomy): Bacteria > Bacteroidota > Bacteroidia > Flavobacteriales > Flavobacteriaceae > Flavobacterium. The sequence goes on from JASLDM010000104.1 coordinate 22,371, forward strand.
AGTTTTATGTAAGGTTTTATACATCTCCTTCGTAGGCTCCTCATCAACAACAAGCACTCCTTCCTCACCAACATAAAGCTTCCATAGTTTCTTCAAGAAACCAAACACACCTGTTATACCTGCAGTATTCCAAGGTTTAGCTTGCTCAAGAGGCCCTAAAAACATCTCATACAAACGCAAAGTATCTGCTCCATACTCTTCGCAGATCTCATCCGGATTAACCACATTATAGTAAGACTTAGACATCTTCTCTACTTCATGTCCAACTATGTATTTACCTGAATCTTCTAAAATAAACGTTGCAGTTGCATAATCAGGTCGCCAAGCTTTAAATCCATCAAGATCCAGCTCCGAAGCATTATTAACCAATCCCACATATGCATGAATAGGTTGAACTTTATAATCCCCTATCTTACTTTTAGTCACAAATGTATTGGTTCCCTCGATGCGATACACATAAGCTGAAGTCCCCAAAATCATTCCTTGATTAATTAACTTTTGAAAAGGCTCTTCCGTAGGCACAACCCCTAAATCTTTTAAAAACTTATTCCAAAAACGAGAATACAACAAATGCCCTGTTGCATGCTCACTTCCTCCTAAATATAAATCCACATTTTGCCAATACGCAATCGCTTCATCCGATGCTAAAGCCGTTTCATTACCTGCATCCATATAACGTAGCCAATACCAAGAACTTCCAGCCCATCCCGGCATTGTATTCAATTCTAAAGGAAAAACAGTTTCCTGATTGATCTCACTATTAGCAACTACAGTATTTAACTTCGTATCCCAAGCCCAAACAGATGCATTACCCAAAGGTGGTTGCCCATCTTCAGTTGGCAAGTATTTTTCTACCTCAGGCAAAACTATAGGTAAATATTGCGGATCAATCATCTTCGGTAGTCCGTTCACATAATAAACAGGAAATGGCTCTCCCCAATAACGCTGACGAGAAAAAACAGCATCGCGCAAACGATAATTTGTTTTTCCTTTACCCTGTCCGATTTTCTCTAAAGCAACAATAATCTCTTTTGTTGCATCAGCAAAATCCAAACCATTTAAAAAATCTGAATTCTCTAATAAAAACCCTGACTTTTCTGTAAAGGCACTTTCAGACACATCTTGATTAAAAATATTCTTGATTGGCAAATCAAAAAACGATGCAAAAGCATAATCTCTTTCATCTCCAGCAGGAACAGCCATAACAGCTCCTGTTCCATATCCAGCTAAAACATAATCACCAATCCAAATCTCAATCGGCTCTTTCGTGAACGGATGTTCTGCATAAGCTCCAGTAAAAACACCGGATATCGTTTTAACGTCCGCCATACGCTCGCGCTCACTTCGCTTAGAAGTTGCCTCAATATAAGCGTTTACTTTATCACGTTGTGCATCTGTAGTAATTACAGAAACCAAGTCGTGTTCCGGAGCCAAAGTCATAAAACTTACTCCAAAAATAGTATCAGGTCGTGTAGTAAAAACCTCGATGCTTTCTTCGCGATCTTTCAAATGAAAGACCACTGACGCTCCAATAGATTTCCCTATCCAATTACGCTGACTTTCTTTAATACTCTCACTCCAATCAATGGTATCCAAGCCCTGCAACAAACGCTCTGCATAAGCAGAAATTCGCATACTCCATTGGGTCATTTTTTTACGAACCACAGGATGTCCTCCTCGTTCCGAAACACCATTAACAATTTCATCATTTGCCAAAACCGTTCCAAGTGCCGCACACCAATTCACTTCCGTTTCTGCCAAATACGTCATACGGTATTGCAACAAAATTCGCTCTTGCGCATCTGCATCCATCTCGTTCCATTCCGTTGCAGTGAAAACCGCAACTCCCTCATCACAAACCGCCTTAACTTCTGCATTCCCTTCTTTTGAAAAAATCACTTTCAATTCCTCAATTGAAGATGCTTTATCCGCAGCTAAATCATACCACGAATTAAATAATTGTATAAAAATCCATTGCGTATGCTTATAATAATCCGCATTAGAAGTACGAATCTCACGACTCCAGTCAAATGAGAACCCAATACGATCTAATTGCTCTCGATATCTATTTATATTTTCCTCTGTTGTAATTGCAGGATGTTGCCCCGTTTGTATAGCATATTGCTCTGCAGGAAGTCCAAAACTATCATAACCTTGAGGGTGCAAAACATTAAATCCACGATGTCTTTTATATCGAGCAAAAATATCCGATGCGATATATCCTAGTGGATGCCCAACGTGTAATCCTGCTCCAGAAGGATAAGGAAACATATCTAATATATAATACTTCGGTTTATCGAAACAATTCTCTGTTTTATACGTTTGGTTCACGCTCCAATATTGTTGCCACTTGGCTTCGATTTCAATCGGATTATATTTCATACTCTCTTTTAAATATAGGTGGTAAAAATTCTACAGTTTTTAAAATCTCTTGAGTAGAGATAGCAACGCAAAAATACACTATATTTATAAGAAATTTAAATCTTTAAGCGTTATTGTCGTCTAAAACGTTTTTCTTTACTATTTTTACACCCTATAAATAGCACAATATGGCATCAGCTTACGAGAAATATCAAAAGAGAAAATTGATTTCCTCTTATTTTTCAGTGATTCTTAGTATTTTCCTAGTACTCTTTCTTCTAGGTAGTTTAAGTCTTTTTGTTATTAACTCTAACAAAATCTCAAACAATTTTAGGGAAAACATTCCTATGTCTGTCTTCTTCTCTGATAAAGCTACACAACAAGAACTTGATGCTTTTGAAAAAAAGATATCAACAGCTCCTTATATGAAGGATTTTGTCTTTATTTCAAAAGACGAGGCGGCTAAATCCCAAGAAGAAGTCCTAGGCGAAAACTTCTTAGAATTCCTTGGTTCAAACCCATTAGAGAACTCATTTGACCTCCACTTCAAAGGAGACTATGTGGTAATGGATAGCATTGAAAATATCAAAAAAGACTTTCAATCAAATAATTTCGTTACAGACATTACCTACGATAAATTACTAGTAGAACTTGTAAATGAAAATATAGAGAAAATAACTTTCTGGGTATTAGTAATCACAGGAATACTAGCTATAATATCAATGTTATTGATCAACAGCTCTTTGCGTTTGCTCATTTTCTCTAGCCGTTTTACAATTAAAACGATGCAGATGGTAGGCGCTACAAAAGCTTTTATCAGAAGACCTTTTATTTGGCATAGCATGAAGCTCGGAATTCTTGGTTCATTACTTGCAATCCCTGGTCTTTTTGGTTTGTCTTATTATGTAGATTCAAAATTTCCTGGATTAGGTATCGGATTCCAAAACGATTATATGCCGATAGCAGTTGTATCAGCAGGAGTTTTATTGGTTGGAATAATCATTACAACTATCAGCACATACTTCGCTACACAAAAATTCCTTAACTTAAAATCAGACGATTTATACTAATTATGAGCGATTCTAACACAAATAACAATAGTGATTTTGTATTCGGAAAATCAAACTATATCTTTTTAATTATAGGACTTGCAGTCATTGTTTTAGGATTCCTTTTGATGTCAGGAGGTGGCAACAATGATCCACAAAAATTCAATGAAGCGATCTTTAATTTTCAAAGAATCAAATTAGCTCCAACCGTTGTTTTCATAGGTTTTGGGGTTATTATTTATGCAATCTTAAAAAAAGATAAAAAATAAAAACATTTTAGATGAATTTACTTCAAGCCATCCTTTTAGCTATAGTTGAAGGGTTAACCGAATATCTGCCTGTTTCTTCTACTGCACATATGATTTTCTTGAGTTCGTATTTCGAAATTCAAGAGGATGACTTTGTCAAATTATTTCAAACAGCCATACAATTTGGTGCAATATTAGCCGTAGTAGTTTTGTATTGGAGAAAGTTTTTTGACTTTACTAAACTTAATTTTTTCATCAAACTAGCCTGCGCCGTAATTCCTGCACTTGTTTTAGGAAAACTTTTTAACGACCAGATTGACACGGTCTTAGAAAAACCAATTCCTATTGCAATTGTATTAATCATAGGAGGAATTGTACTCTTATTTATCGATCGCTTCTTCAAAACCCCTAAGGTTTTAAGAGAAGAAGATATATCTATTAAAAAAGCAGTCACCATCGGATTCTGGCAATGTTTAGCAATGATGCCTGGAACCAGTAGATCCGCGGCTTCCATAATTGGAGGAATGCAACAAGGATTATCAAGACAAGTAGCCGCAGAATTCTCATTCTTTTTGGCCGTACCTACAATGCTTGCCGTTACTGTTTACTCTATCTTCTTAAAAACATATGGAGAACAAGAAATTAAAGGTTATGATCTTCTATTGGAAAACCCTGATAATATCAAGCTTTTTCTTTTAGGAAATGTGATTGCTTTTTTTGTATCTATACTTGCCATTAAATTTTTTATTGGAATCATTAAAAAATTCGGTTTCAAACCTTGGGGATGGTACAGAATTGTAGTAGGTACCTTTTTACTAATTTACTTTTCATACTTAAAATAATGAAAATCAACGCAGAAGAATTCACTTCGGGTCAAATATTATTAATAGATAAACCTTTACATTGGTCCTCTTTTCAAGCAGTTAACAAAATTAAATGGGCTTTAAAAAAGAATCTAGGCTTAAAAAAAATAAAAGTAGGTCATGCAGGTACTCTAGATCCGTTAGCTACAGGTCTTCTTATTGTTTGTACCGGAAAATCAACGAAACAAATCTCTGAACTACAAGGCCAGATTAAAGAATACACAGGTACTTTTCATCTCGGTGCCACAACACCCTCTTATGATTTAGAAACCGAAATAAACGAAACATTTGCTACTGACCACATTACTGCTGAATTATTAGAAACAGCAAGACAAACTTTTCTTGGAGAAATTGATCAACGCCCACCGGTATTTTCTGCGCTAAAAAAAGACGGAAAACGTCTATACGAACACGCTCGAAAAGGAGAAGAAGTAGAAATCCCTACCCGAAAAGTAACTATTCATGAATTTGAACTTACTCGCGTTGCACTACCAGAAATAGACTTTAGAGTTGTTTGCTCCAAAGGTACATACATTCGTTCATTAGCGTTTGATTTTGGACAAGCAGTAGCCTCTGGGGCGCATCTATCTGCATTAAGACGTACAAAAATTGGCGACTATTCTGTTGACAATGCTATCGATGTAGAACATTTTGAACAAAACTTCATACAAGTTGATAATAAAGTCCACACAAGTGAATCTACTTTATCTGAAAACTAATTCGTCTCGTAGAATCGGCTATCAATATTACATAAATATAAAGCACCTAATTTCTCATTAGGTGCTTTTTTTATTCCA
>JASLDM010000107.1 GCA_030151565.1 Flavobacterium sp.
GGAAATCAAGTGTTTTCATTTTACCCTTTCTTATGGACAAAAGAAGGTCGTAACATGGAGAAACTCGATCGAAAAATAGTGTCCATTGAAGAAAACTACTCTATAACCCTAGACTTTCAAAAACAAGCGAACAAAAAATAAGCAAAGTATAATTGCTTGGAAACACAAAGAGGATTGACTAAACAGTACGGCTATCCCTATTGGTAAGTTGTGAATTTTAGTAATTAGCAGTCATAACGAGGTATTGCCACGAGTGTTAAGCCATGGGGATCAAGGAGTCTAAAACAGTATAGATACTACATTCGGACAAGGAAACGGATCTAAGTCAAATACACTGTCAAAGATTCTGCAACATTTTCACAAGCACTTCCACCCTACTTCCTATTTACCGAAATAAAAACATATTCCCCTTGCCAAAGCACAATTGCAGCTATAAAAACAACATATAAAGGAGATACTTTCTCCTTTTTTCATTTAAATATTCGTTTGCATTTATATTTTCAGTAACTTAGTCAACACACTGGCATTCAATAAAGTTACCGTAATCATTTAAAGTAGCTACTTTACATTTCAAGCGCTTCGTGAAGCAAAAGGTGTACCGCATTTAAGTTCAACCATCCTAATAAATAAAGCTCTTGAAAATGAAAACAACCCTATTGCTTGGTATCTTTCTATTGAATTTGATTTCGCTACACGCACAAGATTCCTTGATTAGGAATTTGGCCACAGCCAACAAAGAAATTATTTATTTTAAAAATCAACAGTTTCGCGGAGAGGCATTAGACACATTGCTCCTTAAAATTTCTGAAAGCAAGTATACCTTACTTGGGGAAGATCATCACATCAACGAGGTTCTATATTTCACAAACTACCTAACTCAAAAAGTTAACTTCGATACTTATATCACGGAAGGCAATCAGCAACTGACGAATTTAATGATCAAGCATTTTAAAAAATCAGACCTTGATTATGCTCGATTTCTAAAAAAACACTCCAATCACTTTGGGTTCTACACCTTTAAAGAAGATCGGAATTTATTGGAAAGTTTCATCGCCAAAAACAAAGTGGTTCTTGAGTTAGATCAAGTTTTCTTCAACAGCGATTTGCCCTTATATGAAGAACTGATGACTCTTACAAATCATCAAAATGCACACGGGATTTACAAGGAATTGCATCAATTATCTCAAAAAAGATGGATTCAATATAGCAATAATCCAATTACAGAGCCTCCGTTCAACACTGATGCGATTCCTTTGATGTATGCCTCAACGCCCTCAGACAAACTGAAGAGCCTTTTGAAAACCTCTATTTCAGCAAATGAAAAAGCAATTATCAACGACATTATAATTAGCAATACCATCTACAGATTAGCTATTACTGGTGAAGGTCTGCGCTCACACAATACCAGGATTTCATTAATGAAGAAAAACCTTTTAGACAACTACGACCAAATAAAAGGAAAGAGAAACCTCTTTAAGTTTGGCGCCAATCACGTTACAAAACACAAAAGCTTATGGCAAAACACTCCTGATGTTGGAAATTTAGTACTTAATTTAGCAGATAGCGAAAATCAAAAGTCACTTCACATAGCGATCATTCAAAAATTGGGATTTACAGGTGATTTCTTCCAAGAAAGAAAAGAGACATCCGGTTTGTCTTTTTTAAAACCTTTTTATGATCTTGTAGGTCATGCTGATGAATGGCTCCTATTTAATTTAAATAAAATAAACGCAGAACTTGTAGATCAAAAGATACCGATTACATCTACTTCACTTAAAAACTTTATAGAGGGATATGATTATCTGATCCTTATTCCCGAGGTAAGTGCACAAGTAAAATAAACACCCCCAATAATCGCTAAGCATTCAGTCCAAAACGGTATCGTTCAACTCCTGTACAATATCCCTTCCCACTGCCTTATTCCAAAGTAACTTCTTTATGTAACGAGTAGCCCTATTCGCTTTTAATGGTTATTTTAGCCCTTTATACGGTAATCGCCTATACCATTGCCCTAACACTACCCAAATGAAACTTAAACTAGTCCTATTCTTTTTATTTGTGCTACTAAAAAGTCAAGCCCAAACCATAGAAATTGCCAATGCTCACTTAACCCACATTACAAAAAAAGGAACTAAGTTTGCCCTTGAAAACTACGAGGGGACCACTGTAGTAAGCAACCTGGACAGCATTTATCTCGACACAAAAACAGACGTCTATCTTGTAAAAAAGAAAAACAAATACGGACTCTATTCTAGATATGGAGCTGAACTTATACCGTTGAAGTACAGCAAAATTGAGCGGCTTTACAGCCAGTTTTGGATTGTAGAAACAGCTACTAAAAAAGGCGTTTTCAATATTTACACCCATACTTCCCTACCAACTATCTTTGACGACATTGAATTTTCTTATAAAGTTGGCGCGGAACTACTTGTAAAAAAGGACAACAAATTTGGAATATACAACGACCGATTTGAAGAAGTTGCAGCGGTTATGTACGATGCTATTGAAAATAGAAGTGTTATTGCATTGGAGGCAGCAGGTAAAAAAGAATACATACTCCAAGGAAAACGCATCGACAAGCAGCTCTTAATGGATAAAACCTTTCAAACCTACGGTACTTATTTAAGCGATACCAAAAACTACTACATTTTTGAGGAACACCACCAATTCGGTGTAATTGATGATAACAATACACTGCTAATACCCCCTGTCTATACCGATATTATTCCAAAGCGCGTGATTCACGATACGCATTCAGAAACCGTACTGCTTGTGAAAAACAACAACAAATGGGGTATGATCGATTTAAACAACACAATCCTCATCCCTTTTGAATTTGAATCTATTGACTTTGCAACGCCAAACTATTTGATTGTTGGGATTGATAACAGCAAACAGTTTTACAATTTAGAGCAAAAACGCCTTGTTCCAGCTATTCGTTTTGATCGCTTTTACCACCTAGGTAAATACGCCC
>JASLDM010000124.1 GCA_030151565.1 Flavobacterium sp.
TTTCTCCACCATCTCATTGTAAGCCTGAATTAAGGTAGATATTTCTTTACTGGTAGAAGACATTTCAATCTTCTCGTTTTTCTGACCTAATTTTGTACTTGTAATTTTGACACTGATGTTTTTTAAACTCTGTGTAATATAATTGGATAAGAAATAGGAGATAGCGATGGACATGATAAGCATAATCACATATACTTGTCCAAACTTAATCATGAAGTTCTTAATCTCGTTTTCGTAGAACTCTGTTTTTTCTTCATAAGGGATTTTAATAATCCCCAAAGGTTTAAACTTTAGGTCCTTTAGAAAACTATAAGCAATACGAATGCGGTTGTTGTCAACCGTTTGTATGTCGACAAACCTTTTGTTAGGTGCCGATTGTATTGTTTTTAAAATTAACGGAGAAATATTCTTGGGAACACTATCGACAGAAAAGGTACCTTTTGAAGAAATCAAAAGGTTACCATCTAAGTCGTGTATATTAATTTCGGTATTGTGAATTGCGGCTAATTCATGAATCTTATCTCTGAAGATAAGAGGAATATTCTCTGTATTTAGAGGATATGTGGTAGTGGTAAGGATGTAATTGATATTTTCATTAACTGAACTTTCTTTCCTTTCCAAACGATATTGGTGGTAGGTACGTGCCTCTTCTCTGAATTGATAAACAGATACTGCTGATATCAATACAGAGGAGATTATACTTAGGAAAATTAATGAAAAGAATATTCTGTTTCTCAACGAGAAATTCTTCAATATAAATTCATCTTTCATTATCTGTTGTTGCGTTCTCTTATGCGTTTGTAGAATTTAATTCCTATCATTAATAAGACAGAAAGACCTACTAATCCTACAACGCCAAAAATCCAATTAAAAGTACTTTTTAAAATTACTAAAAATACAACAGAAAATAAAATAAGTGTCGCTCCTTCGTTCCATAATCTGAAATAAGAAGATGTTTTTGTCAATGTTCGCTTATTGATTTGTTGTACATATTGATGACATTTCAAATGATACGCAATTAATAAAACAACAAATAATAGTTTAATATGCATCCAAGGCAATTGCAATAAAGCAGGGTTGTAGATAAACATTCCAACTCCAAAAGCAGTAGCCAATACAGCAGCAGGCCAAGTAATAATGTTCCAAAGTCTATTGGTCATTATGGTGTATTGGTCTCTAAGAATCTTTTGCTCTATTTCTGATTTATCTGCTGTTTCAGCATAGTAAACGAATAAACGTACGATATAGAACAACCCCGCAAACCAACATACAATGAAAATGATGTGTAGGGCTTTAAGGTAAAAATATAACATGATTATTTATTTTGCCATTCTTTAATCCAGGTAACTAATGCATCAATCCACATCTCATCTTCATTTAAACATGGGATTGTTCTAAATTCTTCACCTCCGTGTTTAAGGAATTCCTCATGTGCTTCCATACCTATTTCTTCCAAAGTTTCTAAACAATCTGCAACAAAGGCTGGAGTTACGACAGCTAATTTCTTAATTCCTTTTTCAGCTAAACCATTTACGGTAGCGTCTGTCGGTGGTTGTAACCATTTATCAGCACCTAAGCGAGATTGAAATGAATTAGTGTATTTATCAGCAGGAATGTTTAGTTTCTCAACTACTTGTCGCGTTGTTTCTAAACATTGGTGTCTGTAGCAGAAGTCGTGTGCTTTTGAAGCAGTAACACAACAAGAGCCATCTATTTTACAATGTCCTTTAGTAACATCAGATTTTCTAATGTGTCTTTCAGGTACACCGTGGTATGAGAATACAATGTGGTCATAGTCATATCCCTCTAAATGAGATTTAATAGAATGCGCTAAAGCATCTACGTATTCTTTCTTCTTGTAAAAAGCAGGGAAGCTCGTTACTTTCATCGTAGGGAAATATTTTTTTCTAACCTCCTCTGCTAATACATCAATTGTTTCAGTAGTAGCCATTGCAAATTGAGGATAAAGAGGAATCATCAATACATCATCAACACCTTTCGCATGCAGTGCTTCTAAACCTGTTTTGATTGATGGTTCACCATATCTCATTGAAAGTTCAACAGGGACATCTATTTTCTCCTGTACTTTTTTATGTTGACGTTGTGAAATAACAACAAGTGGAGAACCCTCAGGCCACCATATTTTTTTGTAAGCTTCTGCAGACTTTTTCGGTCGTGTATTTAAAATGATACCTTTTACCAATAGTGCTCTTAGGATATAAGGCATATCAATTACCCTTTCACCCATTAAGAATTCTCCTAAGTATGGTTTTACATCTTTTGCAGTGGGTGTTTTTGGCGACCCTAAGTTTACTAATAATATACCTTGCATTGTTTAATTGTTTGTGTTTAGTGACATTAAGTATTTTTTTGGAGTAGTGCCAAACTTCTTCTTGAAAGCGGCAATGAAATGGCTTGCTGAGCTATAGCCAATTTTAAGTCCCACTTCGTTTACATTATAAGAACCATTGTCTAACAACTTTCGAGCGTATTCCATTTTATAGTCAAATAAGAAGCTAAAAACGGAGTCTCCATATATTTGTTTAAAACCTAATTTTAGTTTTTTAATATTTATCCCCACCATATCAGCTAACTCTTGCAATGTTGGTGGTTCTGCCATTTTGCTAATGATAATATCTTTAGCCTTTTTTATTTTGACAACATCATCTTCGTCAGATAAGAAAGGACAGTTTTCAAGATTTTGGTCTTCGTTTTGATTAAATAACAAACTCAATAACTCATATATCTTTCCTGTGTAATACAGTTTTTTAATTGAAGGATTCATGTAAAAATTGAATAGTTGATTCAAGACAATAGCCATAGAAGGAGTAATGTCTTCTTCACCATAGTATTTCTTATCTTGATTTTCGGGTGTTAGGAAGCCAATGAATTCCGCTTCTGTCGAAAATAGAGAGTGAAATTTTTTAATAGAAATTAAAACGCTAATAATCCAAGTGTTTGGAGCTATTTCCAAATGAACAGGTAATTTCTTTTGAGGGTTGTAAAGAATAAGAGACTTCTCTTCATTTAAAGCAAGGGCGTACGCTCCTTGACTAAAAATAAACTTACCACTTCCTTTCAATCCAAAATAAAATTGAATGATGTCTGTGCCCATTTCTCTTTCAAAACGAATGGGTTGCGATGTACTATTTTCAAATCTTAAGATAGAAAAATTGTCATCTATAATAATTTCCTCCGTTGGACTCATAGCGATATTTTATGGTTAATAGAAAAAACTTATTGTTATACTTTTTATTTAGAACGGTTCTTTTTAAGGTAGCTTAAACCCCTCTTAATCCTTGCAAATGTACTGTATTATAATGGAATATGGTTATTTTTTTTATGGATTTCTCTTAGCGACATAAATAGTCCCTCCAGCGTTACTTTTGTCGATTCATTAATATTAAATTTGTTTACTTTTTTGAATTAACGATATAGTATGGACAAAATAGATAAGGCTAAATCCGCTACTTTTTACGCAGTAGGGTTAAGTTATAAGAAAGCAGATGCTGAAATGCGAGGGAAGTTTAGTCTAAGTGATGAGGCCAAGGATAATCTATTGAACCAAGCCAAAGAGGAGGGAATTGACAGTTTAATTGTAATCTCTACATGTAATAGAACTGAGATATTTGGCTTTGCACAACATCCTTTTGAACTGATTAAATTACTTTGTGATAATAGTAATGGTACAGTGGATGATTTCCGCAATGTAGCCTATGTCTATAAAACACGTGAAGCTATTGACCATTTATTTCGCGTAGGTACAGGTTTGGACAGTCAAATACTTGGTGACTTCGAAATCATCAGTCAAATCAAAAATGCTTTCTACTTATCTAAAGAAAAAGGGTTAACTACAAACTACTTCGAACGTTTGGTTAACGCTGTAATCCAAGCCAGTAAACGTATTAAAAACGAAACAGAGTTGAGTTCTGGTGCTACATCAGTATCTTTTGCCTCTGTACAATATATTATGGACCATGTTGAAAACATATCTAATAAGAATATATTGTTGTTCGGTACTGGTAAAATAGGTCGTAATACTTGTGAGAATCTTGTGAAACACACAAAGAATGACCATATCACATTGATAAATCGTACGAAAGAAAGAGCATTAGAAGTAGCCGGTAAGTTCAACTTAATCGTAAAAGATTACGCTGATTTACAATCGGAAATTCGCAAAGCAGATGTGCTGATTGTTGCTACAGGTGCTCAAAAACCAACAGTTGACAAAGCGTTATTAAACCTAAATAAACCTCTTGTTATTTTAGACTTGTCTATTCCGATGAACGTAAGTGAGGATGTGAAGACATTGGATAACGTAGAGTTAATACACCTTGATTATTTATCTCAAATGACAGATAAAACAATCGAGAGAAGAAAAGAATTCATTCCACAAGCAGAAGAAATTATTGAAGAAATAATGACTGAGTTTATTGCTTGGACAAAAATGCGCAAGTTCGCACCTACTATACACGCACTGAAATCTAAATTAGAACAGATTAAAGATGGTGAATTAGATTATCAAAAAAAGAAAATTGATAATTTCGACAGCGAACAAGCTGAAATCATCAGTATGCGTATCATTCAAAAAATTACTACTCACTTTGCTAATCACCTACGACACGAAGAAACGGTAGTTGACCAAAGTATAGAGTGGATAGAAAAAGTTTTCCAATTAGAATCCAATCATAATGAATAGAGTTATCAAAATCGGTACACGTGATAGTGAACTGGCTTTATGGCAAGCAAAAAAAGTTGAAAGTGAACTTAAAAAATTAGGGTATCAAACTCAATTAGTTCCTGTAAAATCTACAGGAGATTTAGTGTTAGATAAGCCCCTATATGAAATGGGGATTACAGGTATTTTTACCAAGACCCTTGATGTAGCCATGATTAAGAAAGAAGTCGATATCGCAGTGCACTCGATGAAAGACGTACCTACAATGTTGCCAGAAGGTATTGTACAAGGTGCTGTTTTGAAACGTGCTAACTCTGTGGACATCTTATTGCATAAAGGAAATACAGATTTTCTAGATGCGGATAAAGAGGCTGTGGTTGCTACAGGTAGTTTAAGAAGAAAAGCTCAGTGGTTGAACCGTTTTCCAAAACACGAGATTGTTGACTTACGCGGGAATGTAAATACGCGTATGCAAAAATTAGATGACAGTGATTGGAATGGAGCAATATTCGCTTCAGCAGGTTTAGACCGTATCAAAAAGAAACCAAAGAACTTCATCAATTTAGATTGGATGATTCCAGCTCCAGCTCAAGGGGCGATGGTTGTTGTTGTTAATAGCGACGATAACTTTGCATTAGACGCTGTTTCTCAATTGAATCATTACGAAACAGAAATGGCAACACATATTGAACGTCAATTCTTACGTACGTTAGAAGGTGGATGTACTGCTCCAATTGGTGCATTAGCGTCTTATAACGACCACGATGACACAATTAACTTTAAAGGAGTATTGTTTTCTTTAGACGGTAAACAGAAGTTTGAAGTAAACAAAGTAGCTCCAATTGCAGAATGGAAAAAGCTTGGTTTTTTTGCAGCTAAAGAAATTCTTGAAAACGGAGGAAGTGAGTTAATGGTGAAGTTGCGTGAGCAATTAAAGAAATAAGATGTTTACAATTCCTACTATTTTATCTACACGTAAAGTAAAAACAAAAGACTTACAAGGATGGGACAACTCTATTTGTACGCTTTTGCAAGCTGACTTTATTACGACAGAGGCAATCCCTTTTGATTTGACAAAGGTCAATGAATACCTATTGTTTACAAGTCAAAACGCTGTACGCAGTGTTTTGAAATTAGATGAATTAGCCGTGTTGAAATCAAAACCAACACTATGCGTAGGCATTAAAACAAAAGAATTATTAGAACAGAATGGATGGGAAGTAAAAGCTTGGGCACATTACGCAAAAGAATTAGCTCCAATCGTGATAAAAGATTTTAAACAATATACTATCACTTTTTTTAGTGGCAGTATGCGCAGAGATGTTTTGCCAGATGCTTTTCAAGCAAATGACATCATCTACAATGAGTTTAATGTCTATAAAACAGTTTTAAGTCCCCGTAAAATATCTGAGAAAGTTGATGGACTGTGTTTTTATAGCCCATCGGCAATTCAGAGTTATCTTCAGTTAAACACAATTACCGATGAGGTATGTTTTTGTATTGGAGATACAACAGCAGAAGCATTAAAAGAAGTAACACAAAATATTGTATTAGCAGAGCAGCCTACGGTTGAATCAACATTACAAGCTTGTGTCAAATATTATCAATAAAGTCAGCTAAAAATTGACGTATTAAAATCTAAAGGAAATGATTAAAAATGATTTATTCTTAAGAGCCTTAAAAGGAGAAACAGTAGAAAGACCACCTGTGTGGATGATGCGTCAAGCAGGAAGATATTTACCAGAGTTTCGTGCCTTACGAGATAAATATGATTTTTTTACACGTTGTAGAATGCCTGAGATTGCGGCTGAAATTACAGTACAACCAATTCGTATTGTAAAACCAGATGCGGCAATTTTATTCTCAGATATTTTAGTCGTACCACAAGCGATGAATATTGATGTAGAAATGAAACCAGGTGTTGGACCGTGGGTACCTAACCCTATTCGTTCTGCAAAAGATGTTGAGCAAGTGATTGTTCCTAATATTGAAGAGACATTAGGATATGTAATGGATGCTATTAAAGTAACGAAGGAAATGTTGAATGATGAGGTGCCATTGATTGGATTCGCTGGTTCTCCTTGGACTATCTTTTGTTATGCAGTAGAAGGAAAAGGTTCTAAGAGCTTTGATTTAGCAAAAGGATTCTGTTTTTCTGACCCTGTTGCAGCACATACATTGTTACAAAAAATTACAGATACTACAATTTTATACTTAAAAGAAAAAGTAAAAGCAGGGGTAAACGCTGTTCAGATTTTTGACTCTTGGGGTGGAATGTTGTCTCCGGTTGACTATCAAGAATTTTCTTGGAGATATATTAATCAAATTGTAGAGGCGTTATCAGAGATTACTCCTGTTATCGTTTTTGGTAAAGGATGTTGGTTCGCGCTTCCTGAAATGGCAAAATCTAAAGCATCTGCATTAGGAGTTGATTGGACTTGTAGCCCACAAAATGCTCGTTTGTTTACAGGTGGAGATATTACTTTACAAGGAAACTTTGACCCAAGTCGCTTAATGTCGCCAATTCCTACTATCAAAAAGATGGTACACGAAATGATTGATGCATTCGGAAAAGATAAATATATCGTGAATTTAGGACACGGTATCTTACCTCATATCCCTGTTGACCACGCAAAAGCTTTTATCGAAGCTGTGAAAGAATACGAACAGAAATAATAAATATAAACAGAAAGGTTTACGAGTTAATTGTAAACTTTTCTGTCTTTTTATACCATATCGTTTATGCTAAATAAAGGAATAAAAAGTGAAGAAGATAGACGTATTGAGTCTATCGTTATGAAATTGTCGTCTATTGGTTTTGTACCTGATGACAAAAAAGTTATGGAAGACTTAGATGAGGAGTTGAAAAAAGTAGGGTTGAGTTATGAACATATGTTGACAATGACAGATAAGGAATTAGCACAACATTTACATCGACTTAATTTTGCTTGGGATAAAATGGAGCAATTTGCAGATATTTTAGTTCAATGGGCTAAAAAAGAGGTTGCTTTAAAGCCAAAAGCAAAGGCTGTCTATCAATATATTCA
>JASLDM010000002.1 GCA_030151565.1 Flavobacterium sp.
GGTATTAAAGTATCTACTATTTTACCTTGATCCCGTAAGTCCAACATGGCAGCTTGGGTAAAGCCAACTACGCCAAATTTAGATGCATTGTATCCGGCGCCTCCAGCAAAGAAATTGATTCCAGCCAAACTCGCAATAGAAATATAATAACCTTGTTGTTCTTTTAATTGTGCTACACTTGCTTTTAACGTGTGAAAAACACCGGTTAGATTTGTATCGATCATCGCTTTCCAATCTTCTAATGACAAGCTGTCTACAGAAGCAAATTTCCCCAATCCTGCATTGGCAATCACCACATCTAGTTTACCAAACTTTGAAACGATTTCAGCTACTGCACGGGCTTCATCTTCGTAATTCCGCACATCCGATTGCAATCCTATAATTTGATTTTCTGTTCCAATGGCTGCTGCAGCCTTTTGGGCTTGCTCTAAATTTCTTCCCGAAATAGCTACTTGAAGTCCTGCTGCTACAAGTGCTTTGGCAATCCCCTGCCCTATTCCTTTAGTTCCTCCGGTGATATAAACCGTTAATCCTTGTATGTTTTTCATATCTACGCTTATTAGTTGCTCAAATTTAAATATTTAAAAATTATAAGAAGCTTCAATTAACCAATTTTAGTACTCCAAAATACAGATTACTTCTCTATAGGAATGGTTTGTTTTTACAGATAATATTTTGAAGCTTCTTGACAATAGTCTAAATTAGCAAGCTAAAATTAGTTTACTCCATGAGAAAAATAACCCTTTTTGCTTTTTTGCTCGCTGGTAATTTGTTGTTTGCCCAACGAAATCTAAGTGTTCAAGAAGCTACAATGGAACAATATCGTTCATTTTATCCGCAAACTTTATTTACTACACAATGGCAAACAGACACCGATTTAACGTATTTAAGCGATAATCGTCAAGCGATAATGGTTCGTAATCAAGCAAGTAACTGGGAACCTAACGTTTTAATTGAATTGGCAACGATTCAGCAAGCAGTTACTCAAAAGTTTCCAAAAGCAACTTTTAAACTGCGCTCTTTTCCAAAACATTCTTGGATAAACAGCACTACCCTGGCCCTTGAAGTAAGTGATGCCACCCATTTATACTTTATGGAATACGACTTGAATACGAAAGAAATCAACCGTAGTATTCGTATTGATAACGAGGCAGAAGCTCCAGTTTTTTCAAGAAATAAAGACTATGTAGCTTGGTTAAAAGACAATAATATTGTCATAACATCTGCAAAAGGGGCAAGCATTGAAGTGACACAAGATGCTACGCTAGATTTTCTAAACGGAAGCAAAGATACGCACCGAAACGAATTTGGTATTGATCAAGGGATGTGGTGGAGTCCCAAGCAAGATCAGTTGCTATACTACCGCAAAGATCAAAGTATGGTTTCGGATTATCCTTTGGTTGACTTTGGTTCTCGTGTGGCATCGGTTAAAAACATCAAATATCCAATGGCAGGCATGCAAAGTGAGCAAGTGAGTTTGGTGGTTTATGACGTGTATACGGGCAAACAAGTAACTTTGCAAACCGGAACGCCTGTGGATCAGTTTTTAACCATGGTTACTTGGGATCCTTCTGGAAATTATATTTATGTAGGTGTTTTAAATCGAGAGCAAAATCACTTAAAACTCAATCAATACAACGCTGCAACCGGAGCTTTTGAAAAAACCTTATTTGAAGAAAAAGCGACTACTTATACGGAACCTTCACACCATTTGTTTTTCAATCCTAAAAATGACAAAGAATTTATAACGTTATCTGAAAAAGACGGATATCGTCAAGCGTATTTATACAATACGGATGGTAAACTGCAACAGA
Organism: Flavobacterium sp.; assembly: GCA_030151565.1. Taxonomy (GTDB): domain Bacteria; phylum Bacteroidota; class Bacteroidia; order Flavobacteriales; family Flavobacteriaceae; genus Flavobacterium. Next base: position 1,815 of record JASLDM010000002.1, read on the forward strand.
AATTAGGTTTTAACGACGTTGTGGTAAAAGAAATCTTGGGGTATGATAAAGAAGGAAAAAACTGGTATTATATCGGTACGGCCAATCAAGGTTTAGATCGCTTGCTTTATAAAGTAAACCTGAAAAAAGGGAAAACCGAAGTAGTTACTACCGACTCAGGAACGCATAAAACAATTCTAAATCCGTCTAAAACAGCATTTATAGATCAGTTTAGCAATGTAGAAACGCCCAATATTTTTACGGTGAAAACGCTTAATAAGGATCATGAGGTAAAACTATTAGAGGCTAAGGATCCGTATAAGGGAGTTATTGATATGCCAAAAATGGAATTGGTAACAATTACAGCTGCTGATGGTAAAACACCATTAAACGGACGTATTATTTATCCAACCAATTTTGATGAAACCAAGAAATATCCCGTTATGGTGTATGTATATGGTGGGCCTCACGCACAACTTATTCAAAACAATTGGCTTGCGGGCGCTTCGTTGTTCTTTCATTATATGGCACAACAAGGTTATGTTGTGTTTACGGTAGACAACCGAGGTAGTGATAGCCGTGGACGTGATTTCGAACACGTAATTCACCGTCAATTGGGACAAAATGAAATGGCAGATCAATTGGCCGGAGTAGCTTATTTAAAGACTAAATCTTTTGTAGATGCTGATAAAATTGGTGTTTATGGCTGGAGCTTCGGTGGTTTTATGACCACAACTCTTTCTATTCATCATCCAGAAATATTTAAAGTTGGTGTAGCTGGTGGACCTGTAATGGATTGGAAGTATTACGAGATTATGTATGGAGAACGTTATATGGACATGCCGCAAGAAAATCCTGAAGGCTATGAGAAAACAAGTTTAATCAACAAAGCAGATCGTTTGGAGAACAAACTATTGATTATTCATGGTGCGCAAGACCCAGTTGTAGTACAGCAACATTCTATGGACTTTGTAGAAGCGTGTATCAAAGCAGGTAAGCAAGTAGATTATTTCTTGTATCCTACCCACGAACACAATGTAATGGGGCCTGATCGCGTACATTTAAATCAAAAAATAGCCGATTATTTCTTCTTGCATTTAGCTGCACCTAGAAAATAAAGCAATAAAAAAGGAAGTCCGAGGACTTCCTTTTTTTATACAAGTACAAGAAAATTAATTATTTCCTTTTGCGTAATCTGCTAAAAACTGCGCCAATCCACTATCTGTAAGTGGGTGTTTCAACAATCCTAAGATAGCTGATAAAGGGCCAGTCATTACGTCAGCACCAATTTTAGCACAGTTTACAATATGCATCGTATGACGCACAGAAGCTGCTAAAATCTCGGTTGTGAATCCGTAGTTGTCATAAATTTGACGAATCTCTTGAATCAACAGCAAACCATCAGTTGAAATATCATCCAAACGACCGATAAAAGGCGATACATAAGTAGCTCCTGCTTTTGCAGCTAATAAGGCTTGTCCTGCAGAAAACACAAGTGTTACATTTGTTTTGATTCCTTTAGAAGAAAAATATTTACACGCTTTAATTCCATCTTGAGTCATCGGTAATTTTACCACAATTTGGTTGTGTAAAGCAGCCAAAGCTTCTCCTTCTTTTACCATGCCTTCATAATCCGTAGCAATAACTTCAGCGCTTACATCTCCATCTACCAACGAACAAAACGTTTCGTAGTGTTTTAAGATGTTTTCTGCTCCCGTAATTCCTTCTTTAGCCATTAGAGATGGGTTTGTTGTAACTCCGTCCAATACGCCAAGCGCCTCTGCTTCTTTAATCTGTGCTAAGTTAGCCGTGTCGATAAAAAATTTCATAGTTATAAATGATATTATGTTGTTCTGTTTTCAAAAATACAATTAATAAATTACATCTTCCTATTTTTAAAAGGAGCTTAAAATTTATTTTACCTTGATGTTGTAATGTTTCATCAGCAGCTTTTCATAAGTTTTACTCGGTAATACTTTCTTTAAGAAAAGGGAAAATTTCTGCAAAGGTGCTCCTACTTTATAGCGAACTTTAGGTTTGTCTGTCTGAATGATTTTATAGATTGCCCGAGCCATTTCTTTAGGATCGCCACCAGCATCCACATGTTCGTCCATCATATCTAAAGACATCTGATAAACTTCTTTATAAGGCGAGTTTTCTAAAACAGGTGCGTGATAACGTCCCGCTGCAATATTTGTAGCAAAATCGCCAGGAGCCACATTGGTTACTTCAATACCAAAAGGCATCACTTCCATGCGCAAGGCTTCTGTGATCAGTTCCAAGGCCCCTTTTGAAGAGGAATAAATGCCGCGATAAGGCAACCCCATATAACCAGCAATCGAGGTGACATTGACAATCAATCCTTTCCCTTGCTGACGCATTTGCGGCAATACTGATTTAATCACTTCTATCGGGCCAAATACATTGGTGTTGAAATTATTGATTATTTCAGAAGTAGGAAGTTCTTCAATAGGCCCTGTTACTCCTACTCCAGCATTGTTAATCAATACATCCAAACGTCCTTCGCGTTCTAATACCGTGGCTACTGCCTGATCTATGGTGCTGCGATCACGTACGTCCAAAGCAACTAAAGGAAATTTGCTATCCGTAATCCGATCGGGATTTCTACTTGTTCCATAAATTGTAAACCCTTTTTCTAAAAGATATTCACCAACCGACTTTCCAATTCCAGAAGATCCTCCGGTAATCAAGACTACTTTTTTCATCGTGCTTTTTAATTTGCCACAAAGATAGCATTATGATTCTTAAAAAGTAAAAATTGAACATTTGAAAAGATGTTTCTTATATTTACAGTCTAAAAACAAAAAATATGAAATTTTCTCCCCTAAGTCTTTTAGGTTTATTAGGTGTACTGAGTTTAGGTTCTTGTAGCTCCTCTTCTTTATTTGTAAAACCTGATGTAAATTACGCCTACCTTTTGGAGCGTGATACCCTTAAAAAAAACTTATACACCTTAGCTTCGGAAGCTTACGAAGGACGTAAAACAGGTGAAAAAGGACAGAAAATGGCTGCGGACTTCATAGCCAATCATTATAAAAAACTTGGTATCGCTTATCCTAAAGGCGCTTCAAGCTATTTTCAAGAAGTACCTGCTTCGTTTATGAAGAGCGTGTTTGGACCTGCTTTAAAAGATAGCGAAAATGTATGGGCGTATATTGAGGGAAGTGAAAAACCAGTAGAGGTTTTAGTGATTTCAGCACATTATGACCATATGGGCTATATGAATGGCACATTATACCCTGGAGCTGATGATAATGGTTCCGGTACGGTAGCTGTCATGGAGATTGCGAGACTTTTTCAGGAAGCGGTTAATCACGGCTTGCGTCCAAAGCGCTCTATCCTATTCTTGCATCTTACGGGAGAAGAATTTGGACTTCATGGTTCAAGATATTATGTGGAGCATCCTGTTTTTCCATTGGCAAATACAATTGCTAACCTTAACATAGATATGATTGGGCGTCGAAGCTATGAATATAAAGGGACGGATGATTATGTGTTTTTGGTTGGATCGGATCGTTTGAGTACGGATTTACATTTAATTTCTGAAGCTGCAAATGAAAATTCAGTAAAACTGAAACTAGATTACACGTTTAATGCTGAAAATGAACCGCAGCAGATTTATTACCGTTCCGATCATTATAATTTTGCTAAGAATAATATTCCTGCAATTTTTTACTATAATGGTGCGCATTTGGATTACCATCAACCAACGGATACCGCAGATAAAATAGACTATGATTTATTGTTAAAACGCAGTCAATTGATATTTACTACAGCGTGGTCGTTAAGCAATGTTGATGAAAGACCTCAAGTAAATAAGGCACAATGAAACCTATAAAGATATTCGATATCGTTATTTTTAGTTTAAGCGCAACAAACATGATTTTATGGTTGTTGCGCGCAAACTATAGCGCCTACCTCTATCAGGAGAATGAAATTAATGCTTATTTCACTTCTTTGTTTTACCCTATGGTTATAGCGCTTTTTTTATTGCCAACTATTATTGTTGCGCGTACCTATAAGAAACGCGTTTCTTTACTTTCTTATCCTTTCTTTTCGTTGTTGTTCTGCTTTATAACATTAGCCGTTATTTTCTACAAAAACTAACACCTTGTTTGGAGCTTTTTTTAAAAGGCTAAGCGTAGAAAATGATAGTTTTTTTAAGATAAAAGAAACGGTATTAGACTTGGTGTTGTGCGCTTTTTCTTTCTCTAGTACTGCAAATAGTGATTTATAATTTCTTAGTGATTTAATCGTATTCAGGTCGTAATTAAAACATATAAAACTCCTACTCAAACCTGCTTCAACCCTAAGTCAGCCTTGGTTTAAACGTATCTTGTACCACACATCCACCACATTCGTACCAGATACCTACCGAAAAAAAGCTAATTTCCGAGTGTCTGTGGTACTTCGTCGGTAGGTGTCTCGAACAAGTGCTGTCTAAAAGTACTACACGAACTATCTACAAGTCGTTTTAAATCAAAGTAAAGTAAAGCGGTGAGCTTGTAAAACTAGGAGATTGATTCAGTTTCTAAAAAAGAATTGCTTCCTTTTTAGATTTGCCAAACTTTATGCCTAACTTTTTAGATCGATCGGTTTTAACTCGCAACAGCTTCCGATTGCTTGAGGAGGTATGTAATCTTTAATTTTTGCAACGGCACATTGTGCTTGGCTGATAGTTAGTCAATCTTTATTTTTAAATGCTGTACAAGTCCTAAGATGTTGTCTTTGGAAAAGCGTGCTTGATTTAGCGTGTTTTGCGTTCGATCCACACTAAAGTTAGTTGCTGATCTAAAATCGACCTTGGTAAGGTTTGTTTGATCGAAAATAGCTTGATTTAAGTCCGTTTCTACAAAAGATGAGCCTGTGATGTCAGCTTGAGAGAAATCGGCTTGCTGAAGGTTGCAATGCTCAAAAATAAGTCCTTTAACAGGGAGGTCGGTAAAGAGGGCAAAGTTTAGGTTGCAGTTAGTGAAGTGCATACTGCACAAGAAGTCTTTTATTTTTGTAAAATTAACGCCCATCATTTTACATCCTTCAAACTGTACTGTTCTAAAAGAAGTGTTTGCTACGTTGCAAAGACTAAAGTTGCAGTTTATAAACTGACATTCTTCAAATTCATAGTTATTTAAAAACGCATTAGAAAAATCGCAGTTCTCAAAAACACAATCTACATATTCAGCTTTCTCTAGCGGTGTTTCTGCAGCAATGATTCCAGTGTAAGTTTCGTTTTCTATAAATTTCATAATTGTATATAATAAAAAAAGCGATTTACAAAAATGCAAATCGCTTTGGGGTGAATGATGGGTCTCGAACCCACGACCTTCGGAACCACAATCCGACGCTCTAACCAACTGAGCTACAATCACCGTGTTAAACTTTAGTGCTTTTTAGGGTGAATGATGGGTCTCGAACCCACGACCTTCGGAACCACAATCCGACGCTCTAACCAACTGAGCTACAATCACCGTGTCTGTTTAACGAGTGCAAATATAGAGCAATTTCTATTGTTTGCAAAGGTTTTTTAAAAAAAATTACATCAAATTATCTAAACTATTGACTGCCAAATGTCTTTCAACTGTAAATCCTTCTGCAAAATCGGTTCCAATAAGCCTTCCTAAGTCCTCTGCACGGTATTTTATGCTATCCAGAAAGGTTTTTGAGGTAATTGGCGTTGTCGGTTCTTTGGAATTTGTATCGTAAAATTGCGTGCGATATGCCAAAACAGCTTCCATTTTCTGATCTATAAATCCAGATACATCAACTACAAAGTCGGGTTCTATCGTTTTCCATTGAATATAATGATACACTAATTTTGGACGCCAAGCTTCTTGTGGCTCCCCGTCATAAGTGGTTTCTATACGTCTAAGTCCTGATAAAAAACAAGCATCCGAAACCAAGCGACTTCCCTTTCCGTGATCGATATGACGGTCGTCGATAGCGTTGCACAATACAATTTCAGGTTTGTATTTGCGAATCATTTTAATAACTTCAAGCTGATGCGCCTCGTCATTTTTAAAAAAGCCATCTCTAAAACGGAGGTTCTCACGAGCGCTCAACCCCAATACAACTGCTGCACGGGCCGCTTCTTCATCTCTAATTTCAGCGGACCCTCGGGTGCCTAATTCCCCACGGGTTAAATCAACCACAGCAACTTTTTTTCCCAAGGACACTTCTTTTGCAATGGTAGCACCACAACCTAATTCTACATCATCTGGGTGTGCTCCAAAAGCCAATATATCTACTTTCATACTTGTTATTTTAATATTTTTTTCATCGTTGTGGACTTGTTTACTGTTTCATAAAATTCGGCTGTAGCATCACTTCCATCTGTAATACCGCATCCTAAATAAAGTAACGCACGTTGCGCTTCCAATTGCATACAGCGCAAATTGACAAACAAGTCTGTTTGGTCCACTTCTTTTGTTTCAAAATTGTAATTTAATTCCCCTAAAAAACCTGCGTAATAGGCTCTTTCATACCCTTCTTCTGCTTCTATAAAAGTGCGTGCAGCTGCTTTGGGCATTCCACATACAGCAGGTGTTGGATGTAAAACCTCTAAAATGTCTGCCAGATTGGCTTCATTGTTCATCGCTGCTGTTACATCTGTTCGTATATGCATTACTTTTCCTGCTCGTGCCGTGAAAGGGGCTGTAACTTGAATATCACATACAAAGGGAGTTAGTGAATCTAGAATGAAATCAGTAACGTAGCGTTGTTCTTCTTGTTCTTTTTGTCCCCAAAACACTTCTGTTTTTCCGTGATTTACTTGGGTTCCTGCCAATGCCATAGTAAACAACTTTCCGTTTGACACACGCAGTAATTGCTCAGGCGTTGCTCCCATCCACAAACCCACTTCGGGGTGGTAAAAAATAGAACAGAAAGCCGTTGGATAGCTACTTTTTAGTTTTTTAAAAAGCAATACAACGTCTAGTGTATCTAGCGGCACTATTTCCTGACGCGATAGAACTACTTTTTCAAATTGCTGTTCTGCAATGCCTTTTAAACCTCTTTCTACAAGGGCTTCAAATGCTTGTTGTTCTGGGGTGCCTTCTGCCGTAGGCCAATCTGTTGATTCTGCCGTTGACAAAGCCTCAAAAGATTCTTGTATTACGATAGACTCCGCTGCGGGAATCAATACGCTAGGTCCTTTGGAAAAAGGTGCAAACACAAAGCCCGAATCTTTAAAATCTGTTGTTGTGTATAGGTCAAACGTGCGTTGAAATACACCGATAATCTGGTCTGCGTTTGCTTTACTATAAATGGCAAAGGGTTTCTTTTGCTCCAAATGTTTGGTCAAGCAAGGAAATAAATACATAAAGGAACTTTATTTATTGATAACGATATTCGTTATTTTACAAAGTGAGATTAATTGATCTTCTTCATCGGTAATTCGAATTTCCCACAAGTGTAATGTACGTCCTTTATGAATGATTTTTGCAGTAGCATAAACCGTTCCTTCTCGTTTTGCTTTTAAGTGATTTGCAGCGATTTCGATACCGCGCACTTCTTGCTTTTCAGGATCTATAAACATAAATGAAGCCGAGCTTCCAACACTTTCAGCTAAGGCTACTGAAGCTCCACCGTGTAACAAACCCATTGGTTGATGTACTCTTGGATTTACTGGCATTTTTGCTTTTAGATAGTCATCACCTATTTCAATAAATTCTATCTCTAAAGTTTCCATAAGCGTGTTTTTACAAAACGCTTTACACTGTGCCAAAAACTGTTCTTTATCTATGTTCATTGTTTGAATTTTATTTGTTGTTCCTCAAAATTACTAAAAAATCGACGAAGTGAAAAATCAATTAGTATAGTTTTAAGTCTTGTTTTTAGATTGAAGCAAGGCCTTTTTTGTAGGTTTCTAATGCTCTTTCTCTAGCAAATTTATGTGCTACTATTTCTGGAAACTGAAAGGAATCTTCGTAATCGGGATGCCACTTCTTTACATAAGCCAAGTCTTTATCAAACTTTTTGAGTTGCTCGCTAGGATTAAATATGCGAAAATAAGGAGCAGCATCACAGCCACATCCTGCAGCCCATTGCCAATTGCCATTATTGGCAGCCAAGTCATAATCAAGGAGTTTTTGTGCAAAATAAGCTTCTCCCCAACGCCAATCTATCAATAGATGTTTGGTAAGAAAACTAGCCACTACCATACGCACGCGGTTGTGCATAAATCCTGTTGCAAGTAGTTCACGCATACCCGCATCCACCATAGGATAGCCGGTTTCTCCTTTACACCATTTTTCAAATTCTGCCTCATTGTTTCGCCACTGTATTGCCTCATATTTTGGTTTGAAACATTGGGTTACAACTGCTGGAAAATGAAAGAGAATCTGCATAAAGAATTCGCGCCAAATGAGTTCATTTAACCAAGTTTCAGAATGTACAAGAGCAGCTGCTACACATTTTCGGATTGAAATTGTTCCAAAACGCAAAGCAATACCTAGTCGAGATGTTTGATCTAAACTTGGATAATCTCGATTGGCTGCATACGTACTAATAAGGGCTTCATTTAAGGTGGGGACTTCAAACACGAGGTCTGTTTTTACAAAACCGAGCGCTTCCAAGCTTGGGAGTGTTGTTGTTAGCGGATAAAAATGTGCCGTATTGGGCTTCAAGCTGTCGTAATCAGTTGTTGAAAGCTGTTTTTTCCATTGTTTGGAATAGGGCGTAAATACGGTATAAGGAGTTCCATCGGATTTGAGTACCTCATCTTTTTCAAAAATGACTTGGTCTTTGAAGCTTTGAAAACCGACACCTTTAGTTTGCAACAAGGTTTTAATTTCTAAATCTCTCTGAATGGCTTGTGGCTCGTAGTCGTGATTACAAAATACCGTTTGCACGTTATAGTGTGTCAATAAGGTTTCAAAAGCACGAAGAGGTGTATCGTATAAAACGGTTAGAGCGCTTCCGTATGATGCCAATTGATGATTGAGAAGTGCTACTGCTTGGTGAATATAATCTACCCTCCTATCGTATGGATCTGGAAATTGCTCCAAGATTGTTTTATCAAATATAAATAGTGGTACTACAGGTATTCCTGAGGCCAAAGCTTCTGTTAATGCTTTGTTGTCGTCCAAGCGCAAATCGCGTCGGAACCAAAATAGATGTACCGCTGTTGTCATAACTTTATGAGTAAATATCAATGCTACAAAGTACCTACAAAAAACCTTGAAATAGTAGATTATTTCAAGGTTTTATTCTCTTTTTGCTATTCCAAAGTAGTTGTCAGCTATACCAGTACAGATTAAATATAAACGATAAATGATTTTTTACCCAAGGTATTGGATTTGTCAAGCGCATCTTTTGTTCCGTTTGATATTCCATCCCAAAAGGCAACTACCATATCTGCGTGCTCAATTATTTCTGTATTTCTAATAAAGCCTGCACGTTTGCCAAAGCGCTTCCAATCAGGTTTAAAGACTACAAGTTCCAATTGATGTTCTTTGGCAAATTGAGCTCCTAAAGTATCTGCACCTTTCGCACCTCCCGACACAATGTGGGTTAAGCTCAATCCGTCTTTTTGAATCAAAGCCAACAATTGTTCTTTCATCAATGCATAGTTCTCAAAAGAACGACTTCCAATAATAGCAAGTTTCATAGCCTAAATTTTATATTTTTTACAAAAATAGTCCTAGATCAAGACAAAGCATGACCGTTATAAATACAGGGTTTGATGATTTGGTTTCGCTTCATTTAAAACGTTAAAATAAGGATTATCGTAAGAATTTGATATTCAAATCCCTATATTTAAAAACAAAAAACGTCTATGAACTTTACAAACCCCCTAGTTTATGGGGCTCCCCTTTTTATTGCCTTAATTTTATTAGAGCTAAGTTACAGTAAAATCACCAAAAAAGACCTCTATCAATGGAAAGACTTATTTGCAAGTTTGACTATTGGTGTGGGATCTGCAATATTGGCTGCTTTGCTAAAAACCGTAACAGCCATCTATATTTTTGGTGCTGTTTATGAATTGTTTAATCCTCTTGTAGATGGTGTAAGAACCAATATAATGGGATGGCAATCGTTTGGTTTTGTATGGTATGTGTGGATTTTATGTCAGCTTGCAGATGACTTCAGTTACTATTGGTTTCATCGACAAAATCATATGGTTCGCTTTTTTTGGGCGGCCCATATTGTGCACCATTCCTCCGAAAACTTTAATTTAGGAACGGCAGTGCGTAACGGTTGGTTTACCTTATTTTACAAGCCTTTGTTTTACCTCTGGATTCCTGCTGTTGGTTTCCCTCCAGAGATGTTGATTGTTTGTTTGGGAATTGAATCTTTATGGCAATTTCAACTACATTCTACTTACGTGCCTAAATTGGGATTCTTAGAACATTTTGTAAACACGCACACGCTTCATCAAGTTCATCACTCTAAAAACTTTGATTATATGGATAAAAACCACGGAGGTTTTCTAAATATCTTTGATCGTATTTTTGGAACGTGGAAGCCTTTAGATGAAGATCAGCCTGCTGAATTTGGCGTTACTACACCACCAGAAACCCATAATCCTATTGATATTCTTACGCACGAGTATATCAATATATGGCACGATATGAAGAAAAGTCGCAATTGGAAACATAAATGGATGTATGTTTTTGGTCCGCCAGGCTGGAGTCACGATGGCAGTACGTTAACAGTAAAACAAATGCGAAGACAAATAGCTTTAGAAAACACGAAACAAGAAGCTTAATATCTAGCTAAACATTGAAATAGAACACTAAAAAAACCTCCTTGGAGCTCAAGACTACAAGGAGGTTTTTTGTTTATAATCCAATGCAGTTAAATCGCCTTATATTTTTCTAATAGCGCTTTGGGATCAAATAGAAAGGTATAATATTTTCTATCTTGAAACATAAAGGTATCAAAGGGTTCTCCAAAATAATGGGTATGAATGGTCATAGACAATGTATTGGCTTCTTCTACAAAAGCAAGTCCTTTTTTAAAGTCTTTGTAAAACAGATCACACAAGTGCAGTAAAAGGTCGGTTAATAAGCCCTTTCCTTTATTTTTTGGATCAACGACAACTGGTCCGTATTGAAAAATATCTGTAGCTTTCAAAGTGTCTGTTTTTTGAAGTACTTGTTGTGCAGCCAATACAATAGGTCCTTTTTCAGTAATTCCCACTCTAGAAGCAAAGGCAACAGCTAGTAAGTTATCTTTTTCTTTCACGGCATAGACACCTAAATCGCCTTGAAATGCAGTGACAATTTCAGCATCCATTCTACCTTGTACAAAGCCTGATTTGGCGCGTTCTTCTGCGGATAATCCTTCTCCTTTAGCGCCATTTAAAAGTCCTAAAATAGAATCTAGATCGGCAGCAGTAGTTTTTACAATTGTATTTTGGGTATTCTTCATTTTAAATGATCGTTTGTTAGTATATACTAAGATGCTTTAAATTATGAAATTACTTGGTTCTTAAAGCATTATACATTTTTGAATACGTAGGACAGCTAGCACCATAATGCGTTGTTTCCTTTACTATGTATCCTGCCATTACGTCTAATTCATTATGGTTTTTAGCAGCAATAAAATCACGATGCATAGAAGTTGTAGAGTCAAATGGAATTGCTCTTAAGCGATCCAAAATAAGTGTTGTGACATCTAGGGGTAAAGCAATTTGTTTATGCTTTGCCAAAGCAGCACCTTCTTTAAGTAATTGTTCAACAGCGTCTGCGTGGTCTTGCATTACTTGTCCAATGCAAGCATCAAAATAACTAGTTGCTGTAGCTGAAGCTGAAACTAATAAATATTTTTCCCAAACCGCTGTACTTATTTCATCTGACACGTATGCCTTTATACCTGCATCTTGAAACAATTTTTCATAAAAAGACATCGCTTCCGTTACACCGGTATCAAGTCCAAAAACAATTTTTTGACGCCCACTCAGGTTTTCAACCACGCCAGGTTTTACCAATTCTGAAACCATATACGTACAGCCTTTCCAAACGGTCGCCTCTGGAAAAGCTTCTGCTAAGTTTTCATAAGCAGTAATTCCGTTGAGCAATGGTAAGATAATCGTATTTGCACCTACACAAGGTTTTAGTTGCTTTATAGTTTCTGCCAAATCATACTCTTTAGTACAAAGTAGAATAAAATCAAGCGTGCCTAATTCTTGAATAGCTGCCGTTGCGCTTGAAGGGATTGCTGTAAAGGTTGCTCCTTTTGAACGTACCTCTAAGCCGTGTTGTTGCATTGCTTGTAAATGAGCTCCACGTGCTATAAAATGTATTTCGATCGTGGAATCTGCTTGGTATTTATGAGCCAATAATCCGCCATAAAAACCTCCAAC
>JASLDM010000010.1 GCA_030151565.1 Flavobacterium sp.
AGCTACAACTTTGTTACCTGAGTTCACAACCACAAAGTCTTTCACGTATTCAGAACCTTGAGCTAAAGTATTCTCTTCCAATACAATTTTACCTGCTTTAGCAGCCATCATCACTTCTACCCCAGCAGTTGCATTGATTAACCCCCATCCAAATTTATGATCAGGTCCTGGTGCATCTCCAGCCTCTTCTGCTGTATGTGCCATTAGCCCACGCATTGTAGCAGAACGATAAGGTTTATTCTCATTATTCTCTAAAGCCCATTGCTGCCAAAGAGTAATTACTCCAGTTACAGCCGGAGCCGCCATAGATGTACCTTGTTCTTCATCATACAATCCTGTATTTACAGGAGCCCCAATAGAAGTAGGAATTTTATAAATTGGAGAAAAAACATTTACCCCTTTTGCAGAGATATCCGGTTTGATTCTAAAGTCATCTGTAGGTCCAAAACTACTAAATGACGACATTCTTACACTCTTTGGACTTGTGTAATTTAAAACGTCATAAACTGCAGCAACTACAATCGTATTTTTAGAAGTAGCAGCACTTAGCAATAAATCGTTTCCTTTTTTAGTAGGGTTAATATATCTATAATCTAAGCGATCATTACCTGCCGCTACTACCGGTTGATAAAATGGAAATCTATATGCAACATCATCAAACGCTGCTGAATCGTCATTATACAAGCCAAAATAAAACTCTCCAATATGTACATTCTTGTACTCATCAATTGCTTGTGGCCCGTAGGAGTGATTTGAAACCAATACACCGTCGTTAGAAGCGAAGTCAATCATTTTACTGATATCATTATCCCATTTGTAGGTCAAAGCTTTTGCCTTTGGAGCAATCCCTTTTGCTTTTGGATTCACTCCCGAAGCTACAATAGTTCCTGCTACGTGCGTAGCGTGGTAACGTCCTTTTCTGAAACCTAATAACGCATCACCAGTTAATTGCGTATAATCTGGTACATTATCTCTCAAGATCATTCGTGTAGGTACTGATGGAATCACTTGAAACTCCTGATGATTTTCTAATGCAGGCGCCCCATCAATAACGGCTACCAACATATTTTCACCATTCAATTGTAACCCTAAAGATCCTCCAGTTGAAATCTGATCTACATTTGCTGTAATTCTAGATTTAGCATTATAAGTCTTATAATAGATTAAATTTCCAAATGGGTCAATTTTTACCAATTCAAAATATTCGTTATCTTTTGTAACTCCAGAAATTGGTAAATTCCTTTCTTTAGCTACTTCTAGCGCTCTAGTATAAGATGTAACTGATTTATCTAAAAGCGACTTAGAAATCTGTGAAGCTTCTTTTAAATCATATTCCGCTAATATTTGTTTTTTAGCCAGTTCATTTTGAGCTGAAACCGTTGAACAAATTCCAAATATCAATGGAAATATAACTCGGGTAGTAATTTTCATTTAATTTATTTTTTCAAGATTTTTCGGTTCTAAAATTACATTTAATATTTTGATAACAAAAGTTAAATGTCGTTTATTCAAAAAACTGTTATAGCTTCTTTGCTTGATTCCAGTAATAATCCATCTCCTCTAATGTTAAATCCGTAATGACTTTATCATTTTCGGCAGCGCACTTTTCGATATACTGAAAGCGATTGATAAACTTTTTATTCGTGCGCTCAAGAGCTGTATCGGGATTAATTCCCTTAAAACGTGCGTAATTAATCAACGAAAACATAAGATCTCCAAACTCTGCTTCCATCTTATCTTGATCATTGACTTGTTCTTCAGCTTTAAACTCATCAAGTTCTTCCATCACTTTGGCCCACACTTGCTCACTATCTGCCCAATCAAAACCAACTCCTCTAGCCTTTTCCTGAATACGACTGGCTTTAACCAATGCAGGCAAACTCTTAGGCACACCTCCCAAAACAGATGTATTCCCTTCTTTAAGCTTTAGTTTCTCCCAATTTTCTTTTACTTCTTCTTCAGAAATCGCTTTCGTATCTCCATAAATATGAGGATGTCGAAAGATTAGTTTCTCACAAATAGTATCCGCTACATCTGCAATATCAAAAGCATCGGTCTCACTTCCTATTTTGGCATAAAAAAACAAATGCATCAATAAATCGCCAAGTTCTTTTTTAATCTCCGTCTGATCGGCATCCAAAATAGCATCACCCAATTCATAAACCTCCTCAATCGTTAACGGACGCAAGGTTTCAAAAGTTTGCTTTTTATCCCAAGGACATTGCGTGCGCAAATCGTCCATTATATCAAGAAGTCTAGAAAGTGCTTCTAAATGTCGTTCTCTTGTATTCATAAAAATGAGGTATAAAAAAAGCCCGATAAACGGGCTTTTAAATTATTTTGCTTCTTCTACTGTTGGCGCTTCAGCAAATGTATCTGCTGCAATCATCGCTCTGTTTTGAAGAATATTGTACCAGTTCAATACTTTTTTGATATCTGAAACATATACACGCTCTTCATCAAATTCTGGAAGTACTTCTCTGAAATAAGAAACCAATTCAGAATTATCTGCTTTATGAGATATTGCTGGACCATTGTTTTCTTTTTTTGCAATTGATTTGAAAACTTCAAATAACTTCACTTCGTCGTTGTACGTGTACATTGAAATTTCAGAAAGTAAACTTACATTGTGTTTTAAACCAATAGTACTTTTCTTTCCATCTACTAAAGACTCCGCTACAAAACCAGTACGTGTTTGTACTTTTAACTCATATAAACCTGGTTTCCCTGAAATCGATAAAACTTTATCTAAACTCATTTCTATTTTTTTTATTCTTTATTATAAGATTCGCAAATATCTGAATTTGCCTTTAATTTCCAATTTTTTAACGCCCTTTTTTAGCTGCAAATTTCATTTTATAACTTGGCATAATTTTACCTTCCAAGATATTGTTCAATCTACGTGCATTTAATTTTTTCTTAAGCGTTGAAATTTTATCTGTAAACAAAATCCCTTCGATATGGTCGTATTCGTGTTGAATCACGCGAGCTGCCAATCCATCAAACTCTGTAACGTGCTTTGTAAAGTTTTCATCATAATACTCCATAGTGATGCGCTCCGGACGATATACATCCTCATTTACATCTGGAATACTCAAGCAACCTTCATTAAAAGCCCATTCTTCTCCGTCTCTAGAAGTGATTTTAGCATTGATAAAAACCTTTCTAAAGGTAGAAAGAAACGTACTTTCTTCTTCAGAAATATCTTCATAATCTGCAAATGGAGCTCCATCAACCACAAACATACGAATAGCTAAGCCTATTTGAGGCGCCGCTAAACCTACACCGTGTGCATTGTCCATCGTTTCAAACATATTTTGGGTAAGTTCTTTTAAATTCGGGTAATCTTGTGGAATATCTTCTCCGACTTTTCTCAAAACAGGGTCACCATACCCTACTATAGGTAATATCATATTGTCGTTTTTATTTATAAATCCTCCTAAATATTGGATTTGAGCAAAATTACTAAAAAAAGAGAAATAAATATAGTTTTTAAATTTTTTGGTGTTTAAATTGCACTATATTGCTATTCATATTCTTCTTATCGAAGACCAACTCTTATTAAAGCATGCTAAAAGAAGCACGAAAATTTACAGACAACACACATCTAGCCGATTCCTTAAAAATAACCATATCCGCAGTTGTGCCGTTTTTAGTTTTAATGCCTTACAAAGAATTCACCCTTGCTTTTACAATGGCTATGGGAGCGATGTTGACCGCCCCTGTTGATATTCCAAGTAACTTTAAAGACAAACTAATAGGTTTGATTACTGGTGCTATCACCATTCCGTTAGTAACCATTGTTTTGTCTTTACTCAACGGACATTGGTTTTTCTACCCTGCCTTTATCAGCATTGTGTTTTCCCTTAGTATGATTGCCGTTTATGGACATAGAGCCAATATGCTCTCCTTTACCGGACTGCTAGCGGTAAGCTTGTCTTTTGCCCACGACTATTCTGGAAAAGAACTTTGGATACACTGTTTAATGTTACTTTTAGGAGGACTGCTCTATGCTTTGGTATCCATATTGTTTCAATTTATACGTCCAAGACGCTATGCCGTTTTGCAAACTTCCGACTGTTTAGAACTTACCTCGGACTACCTAAAACACAGAGCCGAATTGTGGAGTAAAGATGCCGATACTTCAAAAATCATTGAAGAGCAGCTCAATATACAAGTGAAGTTAAACGACATTCACCAAAACCTAAGAGAGTATTTGGTACGAAATAAAGCCAATACAGGCAACTCGTCCAACAACAGAAAGCTATTAGTAGCGTTCTCTGCTTTGGTAGAAATTCAAGAGATAGCTGTATCTACCGCTTTTGATCACAAAAGACTTTTTGAGCTTTTCAAAGACCAAGAAGCTATTTTAAAGGACTATCAAAACCTGGCATTTGAGTTTGCTACATCCATTTCAAACATTGCTTTAGCCTTAAACATCGGCAATAAATACCGTGCACAATTTGACCTATCTAAGGATTTAGAAGCCATCAAAAACAAGTTAAAACAATACGAACAAACAGAAGAAAACTCCGCCAATAAACTAGAAGCCGTTTTGATGTTCAGCAATGTAATCCACTATGCAGAAAGTCAGATAGAGAAAATCAAAATATTGGAGCGCGTACTGTTAGAAAAAATTGTAGTACACGATGTAGAAGAGAAATTTAAGGATCTTGAAAAATTCCTTACTCCTCAACATTATAGATGGAATACCTTGAAGGAAAACTTCAACTTTACCTCTACTATTTTTAGACACGCAGCACGACTGACCATCACTATTTTAATCGGTTTTTTAATCGGTCAAATCTTCAATCTACTCAATGGGTATTGGATTCTATTAACCATTGTTGTGATTATGCGCCCGGGGTTTGGACTCACAAAACAGCGTTCTTTTGAACGTGTTATTGGTACCGTAGCCGGAGGTCTTATCGCCTTTGGAATGCTCTACCTTGTAGATAGTGTGCCCGTATTGGCAGTACTAACAGTTATTACGATGGTGATAGGATATTGGTTTTCACATACCGATTATAAAATTGGGGTTACATTCATCACCATTTATGTGGTTTTAATATACGGTATTCTAACGCCTAACTTTATGGACCTATTGGTTTATAGGGTTATCGATACTATTTTAGGCGCTTTATTAGCCTTTGGTGCCAACTACTTGTTATGGCCTTCTTGGGAGTTTTTAAACCTCAATACGCATTTGTCAAACTCCATCAAAGCCAATAAAAACTACATCAAAGAAATCTCTATTTATTACAATGAAAAGGGCGAGGTTACACTTCCTTATAAATTAGCTCGAAAATATGCCTTTATCGAAATCGGAAACCTTATGTCGTCGTTTCAACGTATGATACAAGAGCCGAAATCAAAACAACGCTTTCGTGCAGAACTCTATGAGCTTGCTGTTTTAAACCACACCTTGCTCTCCTCGGCTGCGTCTATAGGCATCTATGTACAATCGCACAAAACCACGGAGGCCTCACAAGCCTTTAACGTTGTTATGGATTACATCATCAAAAATCTAGACTTAACGGCAGCTGTATTGGAAAACAACAGCACCGATACCGTAGATTCCAAGCTAGATGAAAACAAAGAATTCCAAATCAGCTATTTGTATTTGAAAGAAATGCGTGAGAATGAGCTCAAACAAACCCTTAGTGACGACAAGGATATCAACATCAAAATGGAAGAATCGATACTAGTAATTGAGCAATTGATGTGGCTGACTACACTATCCGAAAAGATTCTCAAAACAGCACAGAAAATCAATTATAAGATTCAGATTCAAAAACACATACAAAACAAAAAGCTCCTTTCGCAATAGCAAAAGGAGCTTTTTTTTATCGATATCAACCGTTTATTTCTGATCTACAAATCCTTGCAAATACGCAAATCTAGGTGTTAATTTCCCGTCTTTCGTTATCGTAGCACGCTCAAGCACGCCATCTTGATCACCATTAAAGAAAGCCGGCAGAATACGCTCTACAAACACTTCTCCAAATCCTTCACTAGCATCTTTAGGCAACTCACAAGGCAAGTTATCCACCGCCATCACCACAACAGCCGCAGGATGCTCTATAGATACTTCTTTGTTCTCTCTTGGGTAATATCCATAAAAAGGTTCTGCAATGGTAGAAGCTCTCAAGGTAGCATCGATAGGCCCATCGACATCACACGAAATATCCCCTACTACTTTAATCTGATTTTTAGGCGCATTCAACATTTCTTTAGTCAAAATTTTAGGCGCACCTGTTTTGTAAAAATGTCCAGCAATAAGCATATCCGCTACTTCACTGAATTTCTGAAAGTCAGATTCGTATTTTTCCGGATGCTCATAAAAATCTTGTTTGCTAGCAGCACTTCCGTCAATACGCTTGTAATATTGATCTACGTCAATTTGCGTATAAACAGGCACATCGTAAGATTTAGTAAGAAAATCAACCTCATTGACTTGTTTGATTTTCATTCCATCCAACATCTCTTTAGCGCCCTTTCCTACTTTTCCAAATCCAGTCAAAACAATTTTAATGGGTGGTAAATACGGACGTTTCAAGCGACCTATTAGCTCTTCTTGATTCTTAAGCGTTTCTGCCTTTACAAGATTAAACAAATCATACTTTATACCAAAAGCTCTAAAAGTATTGTAAACACCCACAATACCTGCATATCTTCCAAAACCAATCAATCGAACATTATTGGCGTCAACCAAGGTTTCGTGATCAATTAAGGTGATGTTTTTTTCCAAACACGCTTGAAGCAACTGCTTGTTGTGTGCTTGTTCTTTAATAGTATGTGAGAAAAAGAAATATGTTTTATTAGGAATCAGATGAGATACAGGCACTTCTTTTACTCCAAGCAAAACATCACAAGAACGCATATCATCAGAAAGAGAAATCCCTTGTTCTTGATAGGTATCATCTGAAAAAACACGTATATCCGACTCTTCAACAAGTACTTCGACATCTGGATATAAATTTAAAATTTCTGTTATTTTTTTGGGAGATAATACAACTCTTCTATCCGGTGGACTTTTTCTTTCTTTAATTATTCCTAATTTCATAAATTTATTCTAAGGCTATTAATATTAATTTGGTTTTTTAATGGTTTCAAATATAACTTAAAATAATGTTAAGCCAAAATAGCGAAACAAATATTTGGTTAAAATAATTAAAATCGGTATAGTTATTGTTTAGCAATTGTAAAATAAATTGCACTACTAAAGAATAAAGTTTATATTTGCATTCCCAATAAAAATGGGGTCGATCGGTTTTGACAGCAAGTGGAATTAGATCGTAAGCATGTCGAGCGCTGGAACACAGCTCGTAAATATCATGTTTCAAACTTTTTAAACGGCGAAAATAATTACGCTTTAGCTGCTTAATCTGAATTATAGTAAGATTTGCCTAGTTCTCACCAGGTGAGAAAGCTAGATTCCTCTAAAAAGCCTTGGTTTATGGCGTTTTGTCAAGAGGAACCGTAAAAGTAAACCTAAAAGTAACCCCGCCTCGTGGTTATTTTGAAATCTTAGAGGATAAGCAATTAGTGGTCGTTTTCAGCCTAGCTCTTTGTCGAAAATTAAATAGAAAACTAAACATGTAGAAAGCTTTCGGATTGCTTGTTTGGACCCGAGTTCGATTCTCGGCGACTCCACAGAAAAAAA
>JASLDM010000061.1 GCA_030151565.1 Flavobacterium sp.
AAGTAGTTTGAGATTTATTTTTTAAATATCTTTGCTTGACTTTAAAGCGCTATGGAACGAAAAACATCTAAAAAACAGAATTCAAATCCTCGGGAGACCTTACGTAAATTGAATAAGCAGCCACAAAAGAGAACGATACGAAGTGGTAAGAAAAAGGTGAAAAAAACTACTTCAAACTGGTCTGGAGTAAAATGGTTGATTATTATCAATGTTTTATTGGGGGCTGGTATCTGGTTGGGGATTCATTTTCAAGATGGATTTAAGTATTTTTTCAGTAAGGATCGAAAAAATGCACCAGAAAAATCTTTGTTCGATTTTAGAACTGTAGAGGTTTTGGCACGACACGAAAATATGATGGTTGGGTTTGATGTTTCGCATTATCAAGGAGTCATTGATTGGGGGAGCGTAGATTCTGTAGCCAGCAAGTCAGCTTTGGAGTTTGTATTTGTACGTGCAACTATGGGTGTTGATGGTCTTGATAGAGCTTATAAATTGAATTGGAAAGGAGCTGGAGCGAATCATTTTATTAGAGGTGCATATCATTATTACCGACCGGATGAAAACTCTGTTGAACAGGCAGTAAATTTTATAAATACGGTAAAATTGGGACCTGGAGATTTACCTCCTGTTTTAGATATTGAAGATTTGCCTAAAAAACAATCTATGGAGAGTCTTAGAATGGGATTGAAACGATGGATTGAAGTGGTGGAAGAACATTATAAAGTAAAACCTATATTGTATTCAGGGGAGCATTATTATACCAATCACTTAAGAAAGTGGTTTCCAGACCATGTTTTGTGGATTGCAAACTACAATTTTTTTGTAGAAGAGATAAAGCCAGAGTGGCATTTTTGGCAGTTTACAGAGAAAGGAGTGGTTAATGGTATTGACGGTAAAGTAGATTTAAATATTTATAATGGGAATAAAACAGAAATGCGAAAACTGCTAATTAAGTAGTTTTCGCATTTTTGTATTCAGGAGTAAAAGTTGGGGACGAAGCAAAATATCTGCTTAAGACAACAATTTTTATTTGGTTTAATCGTAATACTCATTTAGTTAGTATTGCTTTTTTAACGATGTATTGATTGGTTATGATCTGCTTTTGTATAGTAGTTGTTCGGGATAAGTTCGAGACAAGTACCATAGACATTCGGAAATCAGCTTTTTTTTCGAACTTGCTTGGTAGTAATGTGGTGTATGTCTGGTAGTAGGTGTGTATAAGCTAGTATCGATGTGGGTTTGAGGTGGGTAGAGTAGTTTTTTTGTTTAAAATAGGTGATTTATTTTTTTACGTCTAAAGCGTCTCTTAAAGCATTTCCTATTAGCATAAAGCTCATTACTAATAAGAACATAGCTAATCCGGGTAGGAGAGCTAAATATGGTTTTCCTAAAATGATGTAGTTGTAGTTTTCTTTGATCATTGCCCCCCAACTTGGTACAGGAACTTGAACGCCTAGTCCTAAAAAGCTTAAACCACTCTCAACCAGAATTGCTGATGCAAAGTTGGCTGCTGAAATTACGATCACAGGCGCCATGCAGTTTGGAAGTATGTGTTTGGATATGATTCTTAAATCTGAATATCCCAAGGCTCTTGCTGCTGTAACATATTGCTGTTGTTTTACGCTTATGACTTGGCCTCTTATTACACGTGCTACTTCAACCCACATTGTTAAGCCAACGGCTATAAAAACTTGCCAAAAGCCTTTTCCTAAAGCTAGTGTAATCGCAATAACGAGAAGTAGTGTTGGAATTGACCATATAATGTTGATAAGCCATAAGATAAATAAGTCGATTTTTCCTCCAAAATAACCTGCTAAAGCGCCTAAGGATATTCCGATAATTAAGGAAATTAGTACAGCGATAAAACCGATGGATAGAGAAACTCTTGATCCAATAATAAGTCGGCTTAGAAAGTCTCTACCTTGACTATCTGTTCCAAGTAGGTACTTTTTTTCTTTTACTATTTGGTCTTGAGTAAGTGGAGTGAATTGGCTTAATGGTAGGCTTTTTGTTTCTGTAAATTTGGAGTTTTCTCCAAACTCTGTATAGTAAATCCGATCTTCTTTAAAATGAAAACTAGAAATAGGTATCTCTCTGTTAGCAGTTTCTTTACCGGTCCAGTATTCTTTCCAACCTCGAGTGTTAGATTCTGGAAATTGTATGATTTGTACTGTAAATCCAGGTGATTGAGAACGAAGACTAAGGTCTCCGTTGTTGGCGTTTTTAGAGGAGTCGGGTACAATAAAATAAGCGAATACGGAAATAGTGGCAAGAGCTACCACGACCCAAAAACATAAAACGCCCCAAAAATCTGTTTTGAATTTTTGGAGCGCAATTTGAGTGTTTGACTTACTTTTAAGCGTCATTAAATTAGTGTTTTTTATCGAACTTTTTAGGTGTACTCGCTTGTTGTGTAGAAGTATGATTGCTTAAGTCTTTAAGTATGTTTACTGCTTCTTCTACATAGACATCTTTTCCTAAAGATTCGTGCCATCCAATTCTTTTCTTCTCTAAAATAGTGTCGTTTTTTGTTCTTTCTAATTCGTGTGGTAACGATTCGAAATTCAAATGATTGTTGTATTTAGAGATAGGTTTGAACTTTTTGGCTGTAGTTTCAACCTCTTTTTGTTTTGTTTCGTATTTTTCAAAATTCAGAGTAAATACTTTCTCGTCTTTTCGTTCGTTAATCCATTTAGCGTTTTCATTGATCAATTTAAATTGCTCATTTTTTGCTATTCTAACTTTGCTATTGGCAATAGCCATTTGAAAGTTGTTTTTGTAAGGGATATAGTTTGCTCTATCAATTTTGTCCCACGGCATTGCATTGTCAATATCGCGTTCACCCATATCGATATATGAATAACGGTCTGGTAATACAATGTCGCTTAAAACACCTTCTTTTTGTGTTGAACCACCGTTGATTCTATAGAACTTTTGTAAGGTTACTTTTAAAGCGCCCAAGTCTCCATAAGGGTGATTTTTGAGTAGCTCGTTTAAATCGATAACGTTTTGAACAGTACCTTTTCCGTAGGTGTGTTTACTTCCGATTACGATTCCTCGTTTGTAGTCTTGTATCGCAGCAGCAAAAATTTCTGAAGCAGAGGCAGAGAAATTATTAACCAGCACTACCAATGGGCCATCCCATTGAACTTTAGGGTCGCGGTCGAATAAAACGTCTTTTTTGCCTTTTGACGACTTAACTTGTACTACAGGACCTTGTTCGATAAAAAGACCTACCATATCAACTACAGTTTGCAATGAGCCACCTCCATTGTTTCTCAAATCCATAACTATTCCATCTACTTTTTGTTCTTTAAGAAACTCAACTTCTTTTGCAACATCGGTAAATGCGTTACGCATTTCTTTATCTTTAAAGTCAATATAAAACTTAGGAAGCTGAATGAAACCATATTTTTTGTCTCCTGCAGTAATTATGCTTGATTTAGCATAAGTTTCTTCCAGTTCAATGACTTCTCTTGTGATAGAAATTACTTTTATTGTTCCGTCTATCTTTTTAACTGTTAGGTTAACAACTGTTCCTTTTTTACCTTTGATTTGTTTTACTACGTTTTCTAAACGCATTCCCACAACATCAACAGGGTCTTCGTTGCCTTGAGCAACTTTTAAGATAAGGTCTCCTTGTTCTAATTCCTTTCCTCTCCAGGCCGGACCACCAGGAAGTAGTTCTGTGATTTCGGTGATGTCATTCTTTTTTCTTAACACCGCTCCAATACCTTCAATGCTACCGCTCATACTTTCGTCAAATTTTTCTTTGTCCTCAGGGGCAAAATAAAAAGTATGTGGGTCAAAGCGTTCTACAATGGTATTTACATACATTGAGAACCAGTCTTTATGTTCTAAATCTTGAATGAGATCGAAGTATTCGTCTAATGATTTTAAAGTGCTTTCACGTGCTTCTTCCTCTAATTCAGAGAATGTTTTCTTTACGTCCTCTTTTTTAGTTTTATCAGTTGTTTTTTTATCAGATTCTGCAACATCATCTGCATCGGTTTTTTCTTCGTCTGTGTTTTCTTGAAGTTTCAGCTTGTCATGTATGCTTGAAAGAACATTCAATTTTAATTGTTTTGACCATCTGTTTTTTAGAGCTTGTTCGTCAATTGAAAAATCTTGTTTGTCGTAATCGGCATCGAAAGTTTCGTCTTTAGAAAAGTCAAAAGGATGAGAAAGAATTTCTTTATATATCTCTCTAGCTTCTTCCATTCGTTTTACAATACGCTGTTCGGTAAGGTTGAAGAATGAAAGATCTTTTAATTGAATCATGTCATCAATTAAGAATTCATATTTAGAAAATTCATCTATATCAGATTGAATAAAAAAGCGCTTGGTTGGGTCTAAAGCTTTTATGTATTCTTTATAGACATCCTTGGAAAAATTATCGTCAATTTTTACAGGGTCATAATGACCTCTTTCCAATAGATAGGTGATCAATTCTAATAACAATTGATCTTTCTCGGGATTGTCTTTTTCTTTTTTTGGTATAAAACTCCATAGTAAGGCTGCTATACCTAATACGAGAAATATAACTTTATAGTTTCTTTTCATAAATGACCAAATAGTATTCATTAATTAATTTTGAACTAAAGTAAGTAAAATATTAGATGCAAATATTGTTATCTTAATAATTATTTGTTAAAAAACAAAGGATATTGTAAGTGTGTTTTGTGTTGATAAGTGTGTCACACTTGGCTTAATAAACTTGGAATTCCTATATATTTATTACTTTAGCGAATGTAATTAAAAAAATGAAATGAAACAAAAACCATTGATATTAGTAACTAACGACGATAGTATTGTTGCGCCAGGTATTAGAGCACTTATTGATGTGATGAAAGAAATAGGGGAAGTTGTTGTAGTTGCGCCTGATAGCCCACAGTCTGCTATGGGGCACGCGGTAACTATTAATAGCACCTTGACTATTGAAAAAATGAATCTCGATCCGGAATTGGAACAAGAATATAGTTGCTCTGGGACGCCGGTAGATTGTGTTAAAATTGCTTTAGGTCAAATTTTGGACAGACAACCAGATTTATGTGTTTCGGGAATTAACCATGGTGCCAATTCTTCTATTAATGTTATTTACTCTGGAACTATGAGTGCAGCTATGGAGGCGGGTATGAGTGGTATTCCTGCAATTGGTTTTTCACTGCTAGACTTTAGCTGGAATGCAGATTTTGAGCCAATAAAGCCTTTTATAAAACAATTGACTTTAGAGGCTCTAAAAAACAGAATCCCTAGAGGAGTGGTCTTGAATGTGAATTTTCCGAAATTAGCATTTGAAGAAATCAAGGGGATAAAAGTTTGTAGACAAGCAAAAGCGACTTGGGTTGAAAGTTTTGACAAGCGTGTAAATCCACACGGAAAAGAATATTATTGGTTACGTGGAGAATTTGTAAATCAAGATAAAGGAGAGGATACTGACGAATGGGCTTTAGCACAAGGGTATATTTCTGTTGTTCCTGTTCAATTTGATTTTACAGCATATCACGCAATTCCACAATTAAATACTTGGGAAATTTAATGAATACAAAAATAGTAATACAGATTTTAATAGGCTTTGTTTTTGGGGTATTGGCTACCATGTTGGGGTGTGTCCTTTATTTAGAGCTATTTACAAATTATAGTTTTTTTTCTGATTATTCTATAATAGTTAAAAGTGGTAATTTAGGCAGAATTATTGCTATAGGAAGTCTAGTAAACCTAGCTCTATTTGCGATATTGATTCGTAAACATCAAGACTTAAAGGCTAGAGGGAGTGTTTTGGCAGTTATTGTGTTAACACTACTAACTTTATTTTTCTAAGAATGAAATATTATATCATAGCAGGAGAAGCATCGGGCGATTTACATGGATCAAATTTAATGAAAGCCCTGTATGCAGAAGATCCTAATGCAGAAATACGTTTTTGGGGAGGAGATTTAATGCAGGCAGTTGGGGGGACGTTGGTGAAGCACTATAAAGATTTAGCCTTTATGGGTTTTATAGAAGTACTCCAGAATTTACGAACGATTTTAAAAAATATATCTTTTTGTAAAAAAGATATTGCTTCTTTTAAACCAGATGCGATTATTTTTATCGATTATCCGGGTTTTAATATGCGTATTGCCAAATGGGCTAAAGAGAAGAAAATTCCTACACATTATTACATTTCTCCACAGATTTGGGCTTGGAAAGAAAATCGTATTAAAGCAATTAAGCGAGATGTGGATTTTATGTATGTTATTTTGCCTTTTGAAAAGGATTTTTATGAAAATAAGCATCAATTCCCAGTCACCTTTGTGGGACATCCGTTAATTGATGAAATTGCTGATTATAGAAGTAGAGATAGGCATGATTTTAGAACTAAGCATGGTTTAGATCAACGACCGATTATTGCTTTGTTGCCAGGGAGTAGAAAGCAAGAGATTAGTCGTTTGTTAGGTGAGATGCTGAGTGTTGTGCAAAAGTATCCAGACTATCAATTTGTGATTGCTGGTGCGCCTGGACAAGAAATCTCTTTTTATGAACAGTTTATTAAAGATAGTAACATCTCTTTTGTTTTTAGAGAAACTTATGCTTTACTGAATGAAGCTCACGCTGCATTAGTGACTTCTGGAACAGCAACTTTAGAGACGGCTTTATTTCGAGTGCCGCAAGTTGTTTTGTATAAAGGAAGTCGAATCTCGTATGAAATTGCAAAAAGAATTATTACACTTCGATATATTTCTTTAGTGAATTTAATTATGGATGAAGATGTGGTGGTGGAATTAATTCAAGAAGATTGTAATTCAAATAGGATTGAAGAAGAATTTAAAAAAATAATTGAAGGAGAAGAACGAATGAAGATGTTGAGTAATTATGACCTTTTGATTGAGAAATTAGGAGGAAAAGGTGCTAGTTTACTAACTGCAAAAGAAATTATTCATAATTTATAGTTTTTTTATTTAAAAAAATATATATATTTGTGGAATACCACTATTGAAAATCATGAAGAAATACGCCTCTATTTTAACAGCAGCCCTGTTATTTGTTTCAGCTCAAAGCTGGTCGGGTAACACGACTTTAGATAAAGAACAAACTTTTTTAAACGGACCAAAGAAAAAGAAACCCGCTACAACTACTAAGCAATCTAGTACTAAAGATTTGGCAGCGGCTAATGTAAATTCGGTAAGTCTAGAAGAGTTGGGGAGTTTGTTAAAAGAAATTGATGCGAACGAAGATTTGAATGAGGCAAATTACTTAACGGAACAATTGCTTAACGTTGCAGAAGATTACAAAGGAGTGCGTTATAGATTTGGAGGAATGTCAAGAGATGGAATGGATTGTTCTGGGTTTGTAAAAACTGCTTTTGATGAATTTAATATAAGCTTACCAAGATCTTCTAGAGATATGGCTAGTATGGGGAAAAAGATTAACCGAAGCGAGGCGCAAAAAGGTGATTTGATTTTCTTCAAAACTGGGAAAAGCTCAAGAATTAGTCATGTTGGTATTGTAACTGAGGTTTCCGGAGATGAAATTAAATTTATTCATTCATCTACTTCACAAGGAGTGATTATTTCTTCGACAAATGAAGCGTATTATCAAAGAACTTTTGCACAAGTAAATAGAGTATATTCAAGCTCTATGTTTTAAAAAGTTTAAAAATATTTCAATATTATAAATAGAATTTCAATATCTTTATTACATGAAGGTATTGAAATTTTCTTTTTTAGGAGTTGTAGGTGCTTTTGTAGTAGGTGTTTATGCTGGTTCTCATATTGGGTTTCTACTTACTACGATACTTTTTCTTGCCTTTATTTTAACACTCTTAGTTTTTCATTTCTTCAAGGTTTCCGTTTACTTTAGACATCCTTTTATAAGTTTTATTTATTATTTTTTTGTAATGCTAGCCTTTTTTGGATTAGGCTCGTTGGTTGCTAATGCACATCAAGCTATTCAAGATCAAAATCATTATAGATTTACTAGTATCGACGGTTCAAAGCATAAAATTAGACTTGTACTTAATGAATCTTTAAAAACAACTAATTATGGGAAGCGATTTTATGCAGACATTATTAGTGTGGATTCTACTAATTCTAGAGGTAGAATATTAGTTGTAGTTAGAGACAGTCTTTTAGCGCCTGATGTTGGACAAGAGTGGTTGTTATTTCAAGAGTTAAGAAAGCTACCACCGCCGAGTTCTTATGGGGAATTTGATTATTCTGAATATTTACAAACAAAAGATGTTTATGCACAAGTATATTTAGAAAGTGCATCGGCTTATTTCTTGACTAATCAGGGTGGATTTAAGAATAGATTGAGGGCGTTACGAGAAAAGTGGATGTATCGTGTTCAACAGAGTATTAAAGAGCCTGAAATAGCAAATTTGGCTATGGCGTTGCTTTTTGGGGAACGGAATAATTTAGATGTTGATCTTGTAGAAAGTTTTAAGCGAACAGGAGTGATGCATGTTTTGGCAATTTCAGGTTTACACGTAGGTATTTTATTTTTTTTATTGCAGTTCGTTTTTCAGAGATTTTCTATTTTTCTAAAAACTTTTTGTATTCTTCTTTTTCTTTGGTTTTTTGTTTTCTTATCCGGTTTTTCTCCCTCCGTTTTTAGAGCAGTTTTGATGTGTTCATTTTTTGTTTTATCACGTTCATTAAGGCGTCAACAATCGGTTTTCAATACCATTGCTTTTGCATTGTTAGTTTCATTATGTATTCGACCCAAATGGCTCTTCGATGTTGGTTTTCAATTGAGTTATGCTGCAGTTTTTTCAATTGTATTTTTTTATCCAATTATGCGTCCTTATTTAAAATCACGATGGCAAATTCTTCGCTATTTTAAAGAGCTTATGGCAATTTCAATTGCAGCTCAGTTAGGAGTTTTACCGTTAATCATCCATTACTTTCACCAATTTCCGTTGTTTTTTATTTTGGGTAATTTAATTGCAATTCCCTTGATAACACTTCTCTTGTTTTTAGGCTTTGCTATTTTGTTTATTAGTCTTGTCTGGATTGACTTAAGTGTTCTAATCGGTTTTGTTTTTTCTTTCGTTAGTAATTTGCTAATCTTGGGAATAGAGGAGCTAAATCATTTGGGTCTCTTTGTGCTTGAAGGAATTCCTTTTCATCTAACATTAGTGTTTTCGATGACACTTTTTATTTACGTTTTAGGATATACTTTAAAAAGAAAAAAGTTAATACATGTTTATGTGTTATTGGTAACATTGATAGTCTTTCAAATTCATTGGATGGTATTGAGGATGTATCACGTCAATCAAGAATTTTTAGTAATTCCAAATGATCGGGATCATTTGTATTTGTTGCATAAGACTAGAGAAAGAATCGACGTTTATAATTATGGAGATGCTTTTTTGAAAAAGAAGAGGTTAGAGGGATTTAAACGTACTACTTGGGTTAATAAGGATTCTGTTAAAAGTGGTGATCTTTTTTTTGAGTGGTCTAATAAAAAGTTTTTAATAGTGAATAGTGAAGCAGCTATTTCTTATAAAGGCCCATGTGATGTAGTGGTTTTTAGTGGCACTGTATCACTTAATTTCAATCGTCTTTTGATGCAGTTAGATCCAGAGCAAGTTATAATTCATAATTCAGTTCCACCCTGGGATAGAGAGCTTATAATTGCTTTTTGTGTAAAAGAAAAAATCCCTTTTCACGATTGTAGTGAAAAGGGATTCTATAAGATTTAATTAGCTTGAATTATAATTCTGGTAATAATTGCTCAGCCGATCTGTATCCAACAATCGTTCTGTGAATATCTCCTTTTTCATTGAAGATAATCATTGAAGGATATCCAGGAACTTTTAAATACCCTGTAAACTCATGCATCGAGTTACTTCCTTTTCTGTTTGGATCAAACCTTGGATTCGAAAATTTTACACCTTTATATTCGATAACTTCAGATCCTTCTGCATTAAATTTTACTGCGTAGTAATTCTTGTTTATGTGTTCAATTACTTTGCTGTCTGTAAAAGTATTTTTATCTAACATTTTACAAGGCCCACACCAACTTGTATAAGCGTCTAAGAAAATAGGTTTTGGATTCTTTTTTTGAGCAGCGATAGCGTCATTAAAACTCATCCATTTGATTTCTTGTGCTTGCGCAGTAAAGCTTATTAAAGTAAGAGTTAAAAGTAATAAGATTTTTTTCATTTTTAATTAAATTTTGACGTTCAACGTCTAGTGATACAAAAAGGTTGCCAATGTTATTTAACGCCGTGCATTAATTTTTTCATTAATGGGTTTAGAGCAATAACTAGAATACCTGCTACAATTGGTACAACGGTAAATATTAAGAAGAAAGTTGAAAGCGAATACTGTTGTGTAATATTGTCAATTTGTCCTCCAATTTTAGCCGCTAAGTTATTTCCAATCGCAATGGCAAGATACCACATTCCAAACATAAGTGCAATCATTCTTGCTGGGACTAATTTGGATACATATGAGAGTCCTACAGGCGAAGAGAAAAGCTCACCAAGAGTATGCAATAAATACGCAAAAACTAGCCAGATCATTGATACACGTTGCCCTTCAGCTATTCCGTTAGATCCATAAGCCAAGACCCCAAAACCAAGGGCCATAATGATTAATCCTAAACCGTATTTAATAGACGCAGGTGGATTAAATCTTGAGTCCCAAAGTTTTGAAACTAAAGAAGCAAATGCGATGATAAAAAATGAGTTCAAGATCGAAAACCAAGATGCTGTAATCTCAACTTGATTGTCTTTAATATCGGTAATTTGAGCTGATACAATTTCAGCTTGTTGGTTGTGTTGCAGGTGGTCTGCTTTTAATTTTTCTTCTAATTGAGCATCAAGAATGTGAAATTTATCTAGTTCACTATAGATTCTTACTTCGTCACCTACTTTTAGTTCCGTCAATTCTGTTACAATTGTTTTTTGGGTAACAACTACATCACTAGATGTAGGTTGTACGGTTTCCGTTATTGCAGTGTATTCATAGATCGGGTTGTTCTGATCGTCTAATTTAGGATTGCCGTCTTGATCTAAAGCTGCTTTTTGGATCGTCTGGTACGAAATTTCATATGCGTGTGAAGACCAATCTCTATTTAACATCCAAATAGCTGCTCCCCAAACCCCAATAAAGGTTATTGCAAGGATGATATTGGAAACAAATGCTTTTTTAATTGTTTGTTTTGCTAGAAGATATAAAACCCACGAAACAATTAATAATGGAATTACTGTAAGTAATAAGTTGAATATATTGAATAATAAGGCACTATTTCCAGATAAGACACGTTGTGTGTTGTCTCTAGCAAAGATTACTAATGATGTGGCTCCTTGTTCAAAAGACATCCAAAAGAAGATTGTAAAGAATGCAAAGATGATAACTGCAATCATTCGGTCTCTTACAACTTTTGTGTATCTCATAATACGTGAGATAATTAGGAATAAAAAGACGATTAAGCCAATCGCAATACCAACTGTTTTACCATCAAATCCAAAAATACTTGCAGGAAATAGGTTGATATTTCCTACGATTCGAAATACGTCATCAAATGCATATAATAAACCAACAATAGTTGTTAGACCTATTAAAATATAGTCTCCTGTTGTAAAAGGATTTTTTTTCAAAGAGTCTTTTTCCTCTTGTGATAACGATTCGTCATTTGAACTATCTTCAGTAACGCTTTCTTTTGATTTGTTAGGTACATCGCCAATGCTTCCAAAGATTGGTTTTGCCAGCCAGAATTGTAAGGTACCTAAAAGCATAAAGATTCCTGCAAGACCAAAACCGTAATGCCAGCCAATGCGTTCTCCGATATAACCACAAAGCATCATTCCAAAGAAAGCTCCAGTATTAACTCCCATATAGAAAATTGTGTATGCCCCGTCTTTCTTTTCTGGAAAGGACTTGTACATTTCTGATAATATGGATGTCATATTCGGCTTAAAGAATCCGGTCCCCACTACAAGTAATACTAAACCGAGATACATAAAAAACTCTGATTCTAATGCCATTGAAGCGTGTCCCAATGTCATTACAAGAGAGCCAATTACTACTGCCCATCGATATCCGATATATTTATCTGCTAAAATACCTCCAAAAATAGGGGTGATGTATAATAACATTGCGTAGGTTGCAAATATAGCTCCAGCATCTTCAGTTGTCATTGCCCATCCTGGATTGATACCAATAACAGACATTGTTAAGAATTGGATTAATAGTACGCGCATTCCGTAGAAAGAAAAGCGCTCCCACATTTCTGTAAAAAACAGAACGAATAGTCCTGCCGGATGACCTAAGACTTTTGTCTCGAAGAAATTCGGCTGTGCCGTAGTGTTAGCTTTCATTATAAATTTAAAATTTGGTATAGTTAATTTGATAGTGTCGTGTTAAGACAAGCGTTAAAAGTAATAAAATAAAGTCATAAATAATTCTGTTTGATAAAAAATACTTTAAATAGCGTGAGGCTTTCTGTATTTTGATAGGTTTTGTTTGTAAATACTACGTTTAGAATCGTTATCGTATTATGAAATAATAAAAAAGCACCATGGAATTAACCTTGGTGCTTATTAGAATTATTTGAAATTAATAAAAGCTTAGATTGCTTTTTTCTTTTCTAGTGGACGAATTATTAAACGATCGTATATAACTAGGGTAATGACAGAGAATACGCCAATTCCACATACTACATACCATATTTTATTAGGATTGTATGTATTCCAAAGCATATCTACCATTTCCCAATGCGACATACTTAGTTTTTGTTCGGCAAGGGCAAAATATTCATTTTTAGAAAATGGATAATGTACTTGGGTAATGTCAATGTTTCTTGATGCAGCAAAGTCTATAAATGATTGTTTAACCGCTACCCAATCTACTGTGTCTGCTTTCAGATTAAATTGTTTCTCAAATTCTGATAATGGCATGTTTAGTGCTTTTGAGCCTTGTTCTATAAATTGCTCGTGACTAACTACTTCGGGCATGGTTATGTTACGTGTAGTCATCTCGGTTTTTAACAATGATAGTTTGTCCGACCAAGATTGGTAAAGGTCTCCCGAAATGTATTTTGTAACAAAGTAACTTGCAGCTACGGGTAAAAAGTAGGTACCTTGATAAAGTCCCTCTTTTCCTTTAGGAGTAATCAAAGCAATAAAGGAAGAAACTGTTGGACTCGACATCATCTCTCCTATTGAGAAGATCATAGTTCCTAAAATCGTAAACAACGGATTGTGTGTGTAAAATGTTAGTCCTACACCAATACTGGCAATGATCGCACCTCTAATTACGGCATTTATATGACGCATTTTGGTTACAAAGTAGGAGATTGATACTTGACATATGATGATCATGAAAGAATCTATATTTGTAAACCATTCGGGTTTGACTTGACCATCTTGTGTAAGTAAAGGACCTAAAAAGGGTATGTTTTCATTTATCCAATTGCTTAATGAAGCAGAATTTACCCAATCTTCAATAAAGTTAGGCAATGTGTTGAACAGTTGATTAAACATGGTCCAAAATCCAATCATTAATACTAAAAGAATTCCTAAGCGAATGTCTTTTAGAGCTTCAAATATTCCTAAAATAGATTCTTTAATAGCTTTCCCGATCGAATCTTGAGGTTTTTCTGCTTTCGGTTCTTTATAAAATAAAAGTAAAATAACTAAGTTGACAGCAATGACAATGGCCGCTTGAATGAAGATGATTTTCCAACCATACGTTGTACGGAGTCCTGAAGACATTGTAGGGCCAATGAATCCTCCAATATTCACCATCATGTAAAAGATACCAAAGCCAAGTGTTCCTGTAGATTCATCTGTGTTACGTGCAATAATAGCAGATGCTACTGGTTTAAAAAACGCAGCACCAATCGCTACTAATAAAAATACAGCATAAACGCTGTTATATGAGGTTACTTCTCCTAAAGAGTAGTAGCCAACAATCATAATAATAAAAGCGATAACTAAAGATAATTTATAACCAATTCGGTCTGCAATAACTCCAAAGAATAAAGGTAAAAAGTAGAGTATACCTACAATACCGCCCATAATACTTCCTTTTTGAATATGGTCAAAACCAAGGCCACCAGTGTCTGTAGAACCTACTAAATATAGTCCTAATAGGGTGTAAATACCATACCATGCCCAACGCTCCATCAGCTCCATAAAACTGGCTACCCAGAAATTTTTATTGAATGATTTGATGGTTTGCCCAAAATTCTTATTGTTCTGTGACATTGTGTTTGATTGTTTATAATTTAAGGAGGTTAAGTTAAGTTGTATATTCTATTTGACAATGGATAAAATAAAAATATTTAGTAGTAATTTTTGAAGTAGATTATAATTGAATATGTGAGGTCTTTTATTTGAAGATTTATCAGTTTATAAATTCCCTTCATTTTCATGGTTGATGTAACAAGTTTAAGAGTTAGTTTAAAATTAAGTGGTTGAACTTTAGTATAAAAAAAAGCATCTTAGTTATCTAAGATGCTTTTGGAATTTAAATTATATTGAAGAAATTATCTTACGTCTTGCATTAGTTTTTTGATTAATGGAGAAAGCGCCATTAAGACAATACCTGCAATTACAGCATAAAGACCTAAGTCTTTATAACCATCTGTATATGAGATTAAAGCGTCGTAGTTTGAGGTGTCAGCCGATGGGCTAGTCATAGATGCGCCAATGATACCAGCTACATATTGACCGTAAGCACTTGCTAGGAACCACATCCCCATCATCATTCCTTGAAGATTTGGAGTTGCTAATTTGGTCATAATTGATAAACCAATTGGTGATAAACAAAGCTCCCCAAGTGTTATAATTAGTAAAGCAAAAGTAAAGAAATCTAACGAAGTATAACCTGCAGCGTCTGCAAAGAATCTTGTTCCAAAAAGAGCATAATATCCAGCACCTAAAAGGATAAATCCAAGACCAAACTTCATAATTGTATTTGGTTCCATTTTCTTTTTTGCTAACCAGATCCATAGTAAGCCCAATACAGGAGCTATAAAGATAATAAAGAAAGCTCCTCCAGAGTTGTTTACTCCGTTGGGATCTAAATTCATTCCTAATAGGTCAGAAGTTAAGTTTTTAGCAGCAAAAATACTAAGCGATCCTCCAGCTTGCTCGTAAATCCCAAAAAACAGAATAGAGAAGAAGATAAAGATCAAGGCAGCAAATATTTTTTTGCGTTCTGAGCCATTTAAAAGACGCATTTCGTAGAAAAGGTACAATAATGCCAATGGACCTACCGTGTACATAAAGTATGCAGTATATTCTGTATTGTCAATCATAAATACAATAACAGGAACCATGGCAAAGGTTAGAACATATGTTCCAATTTCCTTCCATAGAGGCATTCTTTTCTCAACACCATCTTTAGAGATTTCTTTTGGTTGTAAACCAATAGGGCCTAAATGTCTTTTTGTGAAAATAAAGTTGATTAAACTAATAAGCATAACAAGCGCAGCTAAACCAAATGCTACATTCCAGCGGTGTGCTTGATCAATGGTATCTGTAAATAAATGCCCTTTTCCGATAGCGATACACAGATAACCTCCAATTAAGGCTCCAAGGTTAATACCTGCATAGAATAGGGAGAATCCGGCATCTGTTCGTGAATCACCTTTTTTGTACAAATAACCTACCATAGTAGAGATATTTGGCTTAAAGAATCCTGTTCCAATAACGGTAAAAGCAATACCTGTAAAGAAATAAGTTTTTGGATCGATGGCTAGGATTAAACTTCCTAGAATCATCATAGCACCACCCCAAAAAAGTGATTTTCTAAACCCTAGGATTTTATCCGCAAAGATTCCTCCTAAAAAGGTGAATGCATAAACGAATGCTTGAGTTGCTCCGTATTGCAAATTAGCTTGGCCTTCACCAAATTTAAGTTGGTCTATCATAAAAAAGACCAACATTCCTCTCATTCCATAGAAACTGAAACGCTCCCACATTTCTGAGAAAAATAAACTCCAGATTTGTTTGGGATATTTACCTGAGAAATTTTGAATTTCTTCTAATGTTTGTTCTTGATTCATTGTATAAATATTATATTAAAATACAAGGAGTCCTATCGGACCCCGTGCATTAATTTTTTCAAAACTGGATTTAACAGCATTACTAAAACTCCTGCTGCTACAGGGATTAAAGTGAATAAGAAGAAAAAGTGACTTAAAGAATATTCTGCTTTAATGTTTTCGATTTCTCCTCCTAGAATAGCCGCAAATTTTTGTGCAATTGCTAAAGCTAAATACCACATTCCAAACATGAAAGCTAGCATTTTTCCGGGTACAAGTTTAGATACATAAGATAAACCTACAGGAGAAATAAATAATTCTCCAAGAGTATGGAATAAATAGGTTAGAATTAAAAATACCATAGACATTTTTGCACCTTCCATTAAGCCTAATGATCCAAGTCCTAAGATTAAGAATCCTATTGCAACCAAACATAATCCGATACCATATTTAAAAGCTGCTGGTGGGTTGTATTTAGAATCCCATAATTTAGAAACCGAAGAAGCAAACGCAATAATAAAAAAGGAGTTCAAAATAGAGAACCAAGAAACAGTAATTTCAGAGGCTTCTTTAGAAAATTCATTTGATAACATCCAGATTGCAGCTGCCCAAATTCCGGCAAAACAGATAAATAGCATTAAATTAGATAAGGCGATTTTTTTCCAAGTAGCCTTAGCTAATAAAATCAAAACCCAAGTGATGATAATAAGCGGGATGATTGTTAATGCTGTGTTTACAATATTGAAAATCGTTAGTGAAGGTCCTACTAAAGCGCGATCAACGTAATCTCTAGCAACCAAAACAAGAGATGTAGCTCCTTGTTCAAAGCTCATAAAGAAGAACATAAGGAAGAAAGCTAATAGAATTACGGCAAACATTCGGTCTCTAATGATTTTTCCGTATCGTAAAATTCTAGAAACAACTAAATAAATGAAAGACACTAATGCGATTAATGCTACTATGTTTTGTCCTCGTAAAATGTCGGTGTCAAAAGATTTGAAGATATCTATTACGCCATTTTTTGACAATGGGTCGTTAAATGCATATAACAAACCTACAATCGAAACAAAGCCAATTAGGATGTAATCAACAAGCGTATAAGGGTTTTTAGTTTCTTCTTCTTCTTTGATTTGTTCAGGTGTTTTTTCTGTTGTTGTGTCAACTTTTTTCAGTTCCCCAACATTGCCAAATAACGGTTTAGCTAACCAGAATTGAACAGTTCCTAAGAACATAAAGATTCCGGCTAAAGTAAAGCCATAGTGCCATCCTTGCGTTTCAGCGATGTATCCACAAAGCATCATTCCGAAGAAAGCCCCCGAGTTAACTCCCATATAAAAAATAGTATAGGCACCATCTTTTTTGTCTGGAAGAGACTTATACATTTCGCCTAGCATAGAAGGCATATTTGGTTTAAAGAAACCTGTACCTATTACAAGACACGCTAGACCAACAAAAAACATTGCTTTAGAATCGAATCCCATTGCAGCGTGACCTATTGTCATAATAATCGCTCCAACTATAACGGCCCAACGCGATCCGATATATTTATCGGCAATTACACCTCCTAAAATTGGAGTAAGATAAAGTAGCATGGCGTATGTACCATACAAAGCACCAGCTTGTGAAGCAGACCAGCCCCATCCAGAAAACGGATCGTCATAAATAACCTTAGCGGTTAAGAATTGAATTAATAAAACTCTCATTCCGTAGAAAGAGAAACGTTCCCACATTTCAGTAAAGAAAAGAACAAAAAGTCCAGCTGGATGACCCAGTACTTTGGATTTATAAAGATCGGTATTAGTAGCTAATTCTGCTGCCATTTAAAAGTGTTTGTTATGTTTGTTTTAAAGTTTGTTTAAAATGAAATCTGTCATTTTAGTATATAAATGAAGTCTTGTTTTTCCTCCATAAATTCCATGGTTTTTATCTGGATAAATCAGCCAATCAAAAGATTTGTTTTCTTGAATTAATGCTTCAATCATTGCCATGCTGTTCTGAACGTGAACGTTGTCATCTGCTGACCCATGGATCAATAAAAAGTTTCCTTTTAATTGATCGGCAAAGAAAATAGGGGAATTCGAATCGTATCCTGTAGCATTTTCTTGCGGTGTCTTTAAATAACGTTCAGTGTATATTGTGTCGTAAAATCTCCAATTTGTTACTGGTGCAACGGCAATTGCTGTTTTAAAAACATCGTTAGCTTTAAGCAAACAAGTGCTAGACATAAAACCTCCAAAGCTCCAGCCCCAAATACCTATTCTTTCGGGGTCAATATAGTTGAAATTTCTTAAATATTTTGCAGCAATAATTTGGTCTTCGACTTCAAGTTTTCCTAATTGATTTTGAGTCGCCTTTTTAAAGTTAGCTCCTTTAAAGCCAGTTCCCCTTCCGTCTACAGCAACCACAATATAGCCATGTTGAGTAAGAAAAGCATGCCAGAAATCGTTGGAATCCCACCAACTATCTGCTACTTGTTGTGAACCAGGACCGCTATATTGATACATAAATAAAGGGTACTTTTTAGATTCATTAAAATCTTTAGGTTTCATAATCCAAGCATTGAGTTCTAATCCTTCTTGAGATGGAATTGTGAAAAACTCCTTTTTTGGAAGTTGGTATAAAGCTAGTTTTTCTTCTAATGCTTTGTTGTCTAAAATAGATTTGACTAATTTGCCGTCTTTAGAGTGGTTGAGCGTGTAGCTTGGTGCATTTGAGTTTGAAGAGTGAGTGTTT
Organism: Flavobacterium sp.; assembly: GCA_030151565.1. GTDB lineage: Bacteria > Bacteroidota > Bacteroidia > Flavobacteriales > Flavobacteriaceae > Flavobacterium. The sequence continues at coordinate 18,721 of JASLDM010000061.1, forward strand.
ATAAAGAACTGAAAATTCGGACTAAAAACAGCTGTGTTTGTTCCTGTCTCTTTAGAAAGCTTTTTTTTGTTTTTTCCGCTCAGAGAAATACTATAAATATCTCTTTGTGTGGATCCGTTTTCTACTGATTGGTAATAGAGTACTTGCGCTTTTTCGTCGATCCCATAGTATTGTGTCACTTCCCAATCACCTTTTGTGATCTGATTTATGTGCTGCCCATTTTTGTCGAAATGATAAAGATGATTAAAACCATTCTTTTCGCTACTCCAAACAAAGCTGTTATCTTTTAAGAAAGTCAAATCATCTGTTACTTCTACATAGGCAGGATCTGTTTCGTTGTGAATTAATTTTTTAGTGTTTTTTGCTGCATCTAAGAAGTAGAGTTTTAGGTCGTTTTGATGGCGGTTTAGTACTTGAAAACTCAAAAACTGATTATCTTTAGTCCATTGAATTCTAGGGATGTAGAAATCATTATGTTCGGATAAATCAACTTTTTTTGTCTTTGTTGTTTTTAAATCAAATACATGTAACGAAACGAGTGCGTTTTTTTCTCCGGCTTTCGGGTATTTAAAAACATCTTGACCTGGGTATAAGCCTTGACCATAAATATCCATAGAATATTCAGGAACTTCGGTCTCATCAAAGCGGACGTATGCTAATTTGTCTCCTGTAATATTCCATTCAAAAAAGCGAACTACGGCAAATTCTTCTTCATAAACCCAATCTGAAATACCATTGATAATTTTATTTTTGGATCCGTCTGATGTTATTTGAGTGGTTGTATTTTTATTGATATCAAAAATATATAGGTTGTTTTGGAAAGCATAGGCTATTTTAGAACCATCTTTTGAGAAAGTGGGTTCGGCAATTTTATGGTCGCTTATTTTTAGAAGTGCTTTTTTAGCTGGGTCAAATAAAAAGTAATTAGCAACAAATGATCTTCTATAAATAGGGTTGACGTTTGTGCCAATTAATACCTTTTCCTCTTGTGGATCAAAGACATAATTTCCGATATAAGGAATATCTTGAAAGTCTTTGGTACTAAAGATGGTTTTGGTTTTTGAAAGTGTAGCGAAATCATATAAATTGATTTCTTGTGCGTTGCTTTTTTCAACAGATTCAATACGTGAATATTGATTGCTTTTTTGCATAGCATTTACAGATTGCATTATTTCGCTTCTGTATGTTCCGTTCCAAATTTCTTCTAGCGTAATTTGCTTTTGAGCGAAACTAAAGGGCATAGCGAATAAACAGAATATTAAAGTAAAGTTTACGTGTTTCATTATTTTTTTGATCGAAAAAACTTCCAATTTTAGTGAAAAAATATGATTTGGCCGAATTTTTTTCGGTAATTAACCAAAATCAGAAGCCAAAGGTAAGCTTAAAATCAGTAATGTTTTTCACAATTTTTATACATTTAAGTACTTGTATTGTCGATTTTAGTTTTTTTAAGCTTGTGATAAACCCGTATCTTTGTCGCTTAAATAAAAATTACCATGACCACGAAAATAGAAGGATTCTCTAAACTGACCAAGGAAAAAAAGATTAATTGGATAGCTCAGACGTATTTTTCAAACCCTGAAGATGTAGTTGAATTAATCGAGCAATATTGGAATTCAGACGAGGAGTTACAAAAACTTCACGATGAGTTTATCGAGAATACAATTACGAATTTTTATTTACCATTT
>JASLDM010000011.1 GCA_030151565.1 Flavobacterium sp.
ACTTTCTTACAAAGGAGTTATGTTGAAACATCACTTACAAGGTGGAGTTAGAAAAGGTGCGCTTACTCAAGAGCAAGCTGACGCTAAATTTACTGCTTGGTTAGAAGAGAAAGAAAACAAAATCAACGCTAAGAAAGAAGGTTTATCTTCTTCTAAAGCTGCTGACAAAGCAACAAGATTAGCTGCAGAGAAAGAAGTAAACGCTAAACGCGCTGCTGCTGCTGCTGAAGCTAAAGCTGCTGCTGAGGCTGCAACTGCTGAAGCTGCTGTTGAAGCAACTGAAGAAAACAACGAAGAAACTCAAGCATAATTTTTCAGCGATATGCATAAAAAAGATTGTTTCTATTTAGGCAAAATCGCGAAAAAATTTAGCTTCAAAGGGGAGGTTCTGGCATATCTGGATACCGATGAACCAGAGTTATATCAAAATTTGGAATCAGTTTTCGTCGATTTCGACGGACAACTGATTCCTTTTTTTATTCAAGAAGCTTCATTGCATAAAAGCGATTTTTTAAGAGTTAAATTTGAAGACTGTAATTCTGAAGAGGATGCTGACAGATTAATTAACTCTGAACTATATCTTCCTCTTTCAATGTTGCCAAAACTTGAAGGAAATAAATTTTACTACCACGAAATTACTGGGTTTGATGTAGAAGATACTAAACTTGGTAATGTAGGAAAACTTATTAGAGTTAATGATAGTAACTATCAAGCTCTCTTTGAAATAGATCATTTTGGAACTCAAGTTTTAGTACCTATGATTGATCAATTCATCGAACTTGTAGATCGTGAGAATAAGAAATTAGTACTTAATATTCCTGATGGATTATTAGACTTATATTTGAATAAATAATATTCTTTTCTTTAAAGATATAAAATACTTAAAGCATCTGTAAAGTGTACTCTACAGATGCTTTTTTTATTGATACCCCTCTTCCTTTTTCGTACTTTTGACACAATAATTATAATCACTTCTAAATGTTTAAATTCAAACAATTTACTATTGAACAAGATAAATGTGCTATGAAAGTAGGCACTGACGGTGTTTTACTTGGTGCATGGACTCCTGTTGAAAATAATCCTTACGCTATTTTAGATATTGGTTCAGGTACTGGTTTACTTGCTTTAATGATGGCACAGCGTACGGATGCAGAACAAATAGACGGTGTTGAAATAGATGAAGCTGCACACGAACAAGCCATTAACAACTTCGAAAATAGTCCTTGGGGAGATAGACTTTTCTGTTACCACGCAGGGTTAGAGCAATTTGCCACTGAAATTGATGAAGAGTACGATTTAATTATTTCCAATCCTCCTTTCTTTAGTGAAGATGTACTTTCTAATGATACCCAAAGAGATACTGCACGTTTTCAAGAGGCACTTCCTTTTGATTTGCTAATAGAGGCAGTAGAATTTTTCTTATCTGAAAAAGGAATTTTCAGCGTAATTATACCGGCTAAAGAAGAAGATAAATTAATACACTTAGCAGCAGAATTTGGTATTTATCCAATGAAAGTTACGCGTGTTAGAGGACATAAAGACGCCGAAATTAAACGTAGTCTTATTGCTTTTTCAAGAACATTTATAGAGAAAATCCCTTTAGATGAGTTAATAATCGAAATTGACAGACACGTGTATACCCCTGAATTTACGGCACTTGTGAAAGATTTTTATTTAAAAATGTAAAAAAAGTTTAAAAAACTTTGCTTTTATTAATTTATTTTTTTGATATTTGTTCCATCAAATAGAGATAAAAAGATATGAATTTAAGATTAACAAATATGCAAGCTATGATGATGATGTGGAGAAATCCGCAGGGCTTGTTATTTGCATAATCCAAAATATATAATAACATTAAAAAGCCCTTGTAAATCACAAGGGCTTTTTTTTTGACTTAATCCAAACAGTATATAATTAGAATAAATATAATACCATGATTTTCAATACTAACACAATGATGATGGCAATGATGATGATGAACATGATGATGTTCACGCACTCCTATTGCCTAAAGTCACCGAGTTAGTATCGTTCAAATAGATAACTAAAACTTTGAGTCCTTTCGGCAATTGCTGAAAGGACTTTTTTTTTACAACAACTTTTTTAAAAAAACATATAAAACACAAAATTATGAGCAACTTCAATTTTTCAACACAGGCATTACACGCAGGACACGATGTACAAACAACAGCAGGAACAAGAGCTGTACCGATTTACCAAACATCGTCTTACGTATTTGAAAACGCAGATCACGCAGCAGGAGCATTTAACTTGTCAATCCCTGCATACATCTATACAAGATTAAACAATCCGACGAATGATATTCTTGAAAAAAGATTAGCTGCTTTAGAAGGTGGAATCGGAGCTGTAGTAACCTCATCAGGAGCAGCAGCAATTTCAACTGCTTTGCTTACATTATTAAAAGCAGGTGATCACATTGTATCATCAAGCAGTTTATATGGAGGAACTTACAACCTTTTCAATGTTACATTACCTCGTTTTGGAATCAATACAACTTTCGTAGATTCTTCTGACATTGAAAACTTCAAGAAAAATATTTTGCCAAATACAAAGGCAATATTCATTGAAAGCTTAGGTAACCCTAAACTTGACATTATCGATATACAGGCAGTTTCTAAAATTGCAAAAGAGTTTAAAATTCCGTTAATCGTTGATAATACAGTTGCTTCGCCTTCTTTACTTAGACCTATTGAACACGGGGCAAACATTGTAATTCACTCTCTAACAAAATACATTACTGGAAACGGGACATCTTTAGGAGGCGCAATCATAGATGCTGGAACATTCGACTGGAGCAGTGGTAAGTTCCCCGAATTTACAGAACCTTCACCAGGATACCACGGATTAATCTACCACGAAGCACTTGGAAATGCTGCATTCATTGCTAAAGTAAGAGTGGAGGGATTAAGAGATTTAGGTGCTGCATTAAGCCCTTTCAATGCTTTTCAAATCATTCAAGGTTTAGAAACTTTACCGATCAGAATTAAGAAACACAGTGAAAATGCACTTGAATTAGCTGAATGGTTAGAAAAACAAGAAGAAGTAGCTTGGGTAAACTACCCTGGTTTAAAATCAAGTCCTTATTACGATTTAGCAAAAAAATATCTACCTGAAGGACAAAGTGGTGTAGTTACTTTCGGATTGAAAAAAGGATTTGAAGCAGCTAAAAAAGTAGCAAATGAAACGGTTCTTTTCTCTTTGCTTGCTAATATCGGAGATACTAAGTCATTGATTATTCACCCTGCTTCTACAACTCACCAACAACTAAGCGTAAACGAACAAAAAGCAACAGGTGTTTCTCCTGATTTAATTAGACTTTCTGTTGGTATTGAAAATATTGAAGACCTGAAAACTGATTTGAAAAACGTATTTAAAAAACTATAATTTATGAGTACCCAAACTGACATATTAAACAATATTCCTATTGACTCTCATACTGGTGCTATTGCGGTTCCTATTTATCAAACAACAACATTTGCTCAAGAAGCTCCTGGAGTAAACAAAGGTTTTGATTACTCTCGTACTAATAATCCAACAAGACAAGTGCTTGAGAACTTAGTTGCATCCTTAGAAAATGGTACAAATGGATTTGCTTTCGGAAGTGGTTTAGCGGCAATTGATGCCATATTTAAAACGCTTTCTACCAATGACGAAGTAATTGCAGTAGCTAATATTTATGGAGGTACTTATAGATTATTAAATGATGTATATGCCAAGTTTGGGATTAAAACAACTTACGTTGATACGACAAATGCACAAAATGTAAAAGATGCTATTACAGCTAAGACCAAAATCATTTGGATTGAAAGTCCCACAAATCCAACGTTGCGCATTTCTGACATTCAAGCAATTGCCAAAATAGCAACAGAAGCAAAAGTGTTACTATGTGTTGACAATACATTTGCAACACCAATCGCACAGAAGCCTCTTGACTTAGGAGCTGACATAGTAATTCACAGTGCTACAAAATACATCGCAGGGCACTCAGACGTAGTTGCTGGATTAGTAATAACCAAAACAGAAGAGTTGGGAAGAACAATCAAGTTTCACCAAAACGCCACAGGTGCAATCCTAAGTCCATTTGATAGTTTTCTAACCATTCGCGGCATTGAGACCTTGTTGTTGAGATACAAAGGGTATTCTGAAAGCGCTCAAAAAATAGCAGAGTACCTCAGCACGCATCCAAAAATAAACAACATTTATTATCCTGGTTTACCAACACACGAAGGACACGAATTAGCTAAAAAACAACAGAAATACTTTGGAGGTGTTATAAGTTTTGATTTAAAAGATAACACAGAAAAAGCTGCGTTTAAATTGATTAAAAACCTACAACAATTCACCTTAACAGAGGGCTTAGGAGGAATTAAAAGCTTAAGTAATTATCCCTATAAAATGTCTCACGGTTCTGTTCCTACAGCCATTAAAGAGAAAGTAGGAATATCAAAAAGTTTAATCCGATTATCCATCGGCTTAGAAGAAACAGAAGACTTATTAAAAGATATAGAGCAAGCATTAGCAAAACTATAAAGAACATTTACAATGAATAGCTTAAAAGAAATAACATTAACCAACTACGTTATACCAAACGCCAAAACACAAGACTTTACCTTAACCTACCAAGTTTTTGGACAACCACTACATACAGCTCCAATTGTAGTGATAAACCACGCTTTAACAGGGAATAGTGATGTGAGTGGCGAAAATGGTTGGTGGAAAAGCTTAGTGGGAACAAATCAAGTAATTGACCTAAAACGTTATACTGTTATTGCTTTTGACATACCTGGTAATGGTTATAATCAAAATCCATCCCACCTAATCACTGATTACAAAATAATCACAACTCAACTAATAGCTGATTTATTTTGGAAAGGTTTACAAACAATAGGTGTTGATAACTTATACGCTGTAGTTGGTGGTAGTTTAGGAGGTAGTATCGCTTGGGAAATGGCATTGCAAAAGCCAAATGCAATACAACATTTAATTCCTATTGCTACAAGTATTCGAGCATCGGATTGGCTTATAGGCAATGCTTTAGTACAAGACAGTATTCTAACAAACTCTACTAACCCTATTGAGGATGCCAGAATGCACGCTATGCTTTTATATCGCACACCTGCTTCTCTTCAGTTGAAGTTCAACAATCAAATTAAAGAACAAGAAGAACAATACGCAATCGAAAGTTGGTTAAAGTACCACGGAAAAACATTGAATAATCGCTTTACTCTGTCTTCTTATAAGCTAATGAATCACCTATTAAAAACAATAGGACATCACTTGACAGAAGAAACGTTAGAACAGTTTGCCAAACAAAGCTCCACAAACATTCTAAGTATAGCGGTTGACAGTGACTATATGTTTACCAGCACAGAACAAAAACAAATTGTAGAACGCATTAAAAAACATAAAAAAAATATAGCGTTCAAAGAAATTCAATCAATACACGGACACGATGCCTTTTTGATAGAATACGAACAATTAAACCATTTATTAACAGACATATTTTAAATCAGCATAAAATGAAAATATTAAAGTTTGGAGGGAAATCCCTTGCATCAGGACAAGCTTTTGACAATGTAATCAACATCATTACAGATAAAGCAAACCAAGGACGTATCGCTATTGTTGTTTCAGCTATTGGAGACACAACAGATACATTAGAAAATATATTAGAATTAGCCAAAACACAACAAGACTATAATACTGCCTTTGAAGCTTTTCAAAACAGAAGCTATCACCAATTAGCAGATATTAAAAAAGAGCTTGATGTATTGAGCAAATTATATGAAGGGGTTTCTTTAATTGAAGACTACAACTTAAAAATTAAAGATCAAGTACTTGCACAAGGAGAAGTTATTTCCAGTAAGATATTGGCCAAACAATTGACCGACAGAGGCTTTAAAGCAGTTGCTGTGGATAGTCGCCAATTTTTTATCACAGATAACAATTTCGGAAGTGCACAAGCCAATGAAGAACTATCAAAAGAAAAAACACAAGCTTATTTTAAATCATTAGATCAAAATACTATTGCTGTTGTAACTGGTTTTATTGGTTCTACCGAAAAAGGAGAAACAGTAACATTAGGCCGAAATGGAAGTAATTACTCTGCTGCATTATTAGCCAACTTCACTAACGCTGATGAATTGCAAAACTACACTCACGTAGATGGAATTTACACTGCTAATCCAGATTGGGTAAAGAATGCTCAGAAAATTGAAGAATTACACTTTGACGAAGCGAATGAATTAGCCAATTTTGGAGCCTCTATTTTACACGCAAAAACAATACTACCTCTTGTTGAAAATAATATTCCACTAAGAATATTAAACACATTAAATCCAAGAAGTACAGGTACATTAATTTCAGGTAAACAAACAATACAAGGAATTAAATCACTTTCTGTACAATCTGATGTAGCATTAATTCAATTTGAAGGAAGAGGATTATTGGGAATTGCAGGGGTCGATGCAAGAATATTTACAGCCTTAGCTAATGAAGAAATAAGTGTTGGTGTTATCTCACAGGGTTCTTCTGAAAGAGGAATAGGGTTTATTGTTGAAGCACAAGACGCTGAATTAGCAGCAGAAGCACTACAAAAAGAGTTTCAAAATGACTTCTATACAAAAGACGTAAACCGCATTTCTATCTTAAAAGATATTGCTGTTATTTCAATCATCGGACAAGACTTAAGCACCTTTGACAAACCTTATGCTGCCTTAGTTAAAAATAAGATTGTTCCTATTCTTTTCAACAATACGGTAACGGGTAAAAACGTGAGTTTAGTGGTTAAAAAAGAAGAAGCTAAGAAAGCATTAAATGTAATTCACGGACAAATATTTGGTATCGCTAAAAAAATAAACATTGCTGTATTTGGACACGGACTTGTAGGTGGTACTTTAATTGACCAAGTACTACAATCTGCTGAATCAATTGCTGTAAAAAAGAATATTGCCTTGAACATTTTTGCGATTGGAAACTCTAAGAAAGTCTTATTATCAGATAATGGAATTACGGCTAATTGGAGAGATCAACTTGTAAGCGATAGTATTCCTTATACAATTAAAGATGTTGTTGACTTTGCAAATCAAAATCACTTAGAGAACTTAATTGCTATTGACAATACAGCTTCAGGTGAATTTGTAAAAAACTATATTCCTTTAGTTGAGAATGGCTTTGACCTTATTTCTTCTAACAAAATTGGAAATACCATCTCTTATGAATTTTACAAACAATTGAGAGATACCTTAAAAGCAAATCACAAAGAGTATTTATATGAAACCAATGTAGGTGCAGGATTACCATTAATAGATACAATTAAGTTATTACACCTATCTGGCGAGAATATAACAAAGATAAAAGGTGTATTCTCTGGTAGTTTAAGTTACATATTCAACACATATTCAGTAGAAAACCGCCCATTTAGTGCTGTATTAAAAGAAGCAATTGACAAAGGCTTTACAGAACCTGATCCAAGAGAAGATTTATCTGGAAACGATGTAGGTCGTAAACTATTAATCTTAGCCAGAGAATTAGACTTACAAAATGAGTTTGAAGAAATAAACATTCAGAACCTAATTCCTACAGACTTACAAACAATAGACACGCCAACATTCTTACAAAGCTTAGAACAGCTAAACCCTTATTTTGACAAAATAAAGCAAGGTTTAAAACCAGACACTGTGTTGAGATATGTAGGAGAACTATCAGGAGATTTACAAAAAGACAAAGGTTTTTTAGAAACTAAATTGGTAGAAGTACCTACTAATTCTGCTTTAGGTCAATTAAAAGGTTCTGACAGTTTGTTTGAAATCTACACAGAAAGCTATGGAGAGAATCCAATCATCATTCAAGGTGCTGGTGCTGGTGCATCAGTTACTGCAAGAGGAGTATTTGGAGATATACTAAGACTTGCTAATAAATAACATTTATTATCCTAAATAAATTTCCAAACCTAGTAGATTGTATAGATAAAAATTGCAAATCAAGCATAAATAGTTATTTTTGTGCTACAACTAAATTATTTCTATAACAGATTATGAAACCAGATTTATTTCAAGCACCTGATTACTATCAATTAGACGATTTACTTACAGAAGAACATAAATTAGTTCGTGACGCTGCCCGCGCTTGGGTTAAACGTGACGTAACTCCTATTATCGAAGATTTCGCACAAAGAGCTGAATTCCCTAAACATTTAATTCCTGGACTTGCAGAAATTGGAGGTTTTGGACCTTATATCCCAGAAGAATATGGAGGAGCTGGTTTAGATCAAATCTCTTATGGACTTATCATGCAAGAAATTGAGCGTGGTGATTCTGGAATTCGTTCTACTTCTTCAGTACAATCTTCATTAGTAATGTACCCAATTTGGAAGTATGGAAACGAAGAACAACGTAAAAAATACTTACCAAAATTAGCTTCTGGTGAATTCATCGGATGTTTTGGATTAACAGAACCTGATTATGGATCGAATCCAGCGGGAATGGTTACCAACTTTAAAGATATGGGAGACCATTATCTATTAAATGGTGCCAAAATGTGGATCTCTAACGCACCATTTGCTGACATTGCAGTAGTATGGGCTAAAAATGAAGAAGGACGCATTAAAGGATTAATCGTAGAGCGTGGAATGGAAGGTTTTACTACACCTGAAACGCACAACAAATGGTCATTAAGAGCCTCTGCAACAGGAGAGTTGATTTTTGACAACGTAAAAGTACCTAAAGAAAACCTATTACCAAACAAAGACGGATTAGGAGCACCTCTTGGTTGTCTTGATTCAGCTCGTTACGGTATTGCTTGGGGAGCTATTGGTGCTGCAATGGATTGTTATGACACTGCCTTGAGATACTCTCAAGAACGCGTTCAATTTGACAAACCAATTGGAGCAACACAATTGCAACAAAAGAAATTAGCCGAGATGATTACTGAAATCACAAAAGCTCAATTATTAACTTGGCGTTTGGGTGTACTTAGAAATGAAGGTAGAGCTACAACTGCTCAAATTTCAATGGCTAAGAGAAATAACGTAGCGATGGCTTTAGACATCGCTCGTGATGCACGTCAGATGTTAGGCGGTATGGGAATCACAGGTGAATATTCTATTATGCGTCATATGATGAATTTAGAGTCTGTGGTTACTTACGAGGGAACACATGACATTCACTTGTTAATTACAGGAATGGATGTAACAGGATTCCCTGCATTCAAATAAGTTTTTAACAAAGCTAAAGAATACCTAAAAGGCTTCTCGATTACGAGAAGCTTTTTTAATTTTGTATAAATTTATTCATCATGACTATTCAAGAAATCAATACCCTTATTCAGCCCGAGAGAAAGGCTTTGCTAGAACACAGCCTCTATCAAAAAATTAAAACCGTACCAAACCTTCATGCCTTTATGGAAGGACACGTATATGCTGTTTGGGATTTTATGTCTTTATTAAAAGCGTTACAACAGAAATTAACTTGTACAACAGTTCCTTGGTTTGCCTCGACTAGTCCAGAAACACGTTATTTGATTAATGAAATTGTATTAGCCGAAGAATCTGACTTAAGTTTTGACGGAACGCGATTAAGTCATTTTGAAATGTATATAGATGCTATGGAAACATCTACAGCAAATACGCAAGAGGTTACGCAGTTTCTTAAAGAAGTACAAGCAAACAATGACATTTTTAAAGCAATAGCAGCTACAACACTTCACCCAAATATTAAAGATTTTCTAAACTTTAGCTTTAATGTGATTACTAAAGGAGAGACTCACGAAATTGCAGCAGCCTTTACATTTGGTCGTGAAGATTTAATTCCTGCCATGTTTACAGAAATCCTACGCTACTTTGAAGCGAATTTCCCAAATACTGATTTATCCAAGTTAATTTATTACTTTGAACGTCACATTGAATTAGATGGAGATGAACATGGCCCTATGGCAATGAAAATGATTGCTGAACTTTGTGGCAACAATCAAGAAAAATGGAATGATGTTGTTCGTATTTCCAAAGAAGCTCTAGTAAAGCGCATTGGGTTATGGGATGCAATTGAAGCACGCATAGATGCTCAATAAAGCTTAACAATTCGTAAACAACGTATTCAAAAGAGAAAGACTAACTTTGTTTGAAAGTACTAGATTATGGAAAATATCAAAAATAAAAAAGCCATTGTAACTGGCGGTGGAAGAGGCTTAGGAAAAGCCACTGCAATTGCTCTTGCTCAAGAAGGAGTTCATGTAGCTATTACAGGAAGAAACGAACAAATCTTACAAGAGACAGTTAAAGAACTTACTTCATATGGTGTAAATGCTACATACGCTGTATTTGACGTAACCGACAAAGCTAAAGTAAAAGTAGAACTTGAAAAAGCAATTACGACTTTAGGGGGTGTAGATATTTTAGTAAATAATGCGGGGATTGCAGAATTTGGAAGATTTACAGAAATGGATGCTACGCGTTGGGAGGAAATTCTATTGACCAATGTAATGGGAATTTACAATGTAACAAGAGAAGTGCTTCCTCATTTAATCGATCAAAACGAAGGGGATATCATCAATGTTGCTTCAACGGCAGGATTAAATGGCAACCCTGGAACCTCAGCTTATTCTGCTTCAAAATTTGCAGTTATTGGACTTTCAGAATCATTAATGAAAGAAGTTCGTAAAAACAACATTCGCGTATGCACACTAACACCAAGTACTATCGCATCTGATATGTCTATTGAGTTAGGTTTAACAGATGGAAACCCTGAAAGCGTTTTACAACCTTCTGATTTCGCTGAATTGATAGTTGCAAACTTAAAACTACCTAGAAGAGCGCTTTTAAAATCAGCCTCATTATGGTCTACAAATCCATAAAATAAACCAATAAATAAAAAGGGGATTAACCACATGGTTAATCCCCTTTTTCATTGCTATAAATCGAACTTAACAAGGTCAAGAATCCGCCCCTTTATACAAAACGGATTCTTTACAATTAATGACTATGTTCTTCTCCCTCGTGATCATGGTCATGGTCATGATCATGATCCCCCTCACCTGGTCCTACAATTTCAATATTTCTAGCTACCATTTCTTGATTACCAGCTGCGTCTAAGACATAAACAACAAAATGATAACCTCCTGGTGTTGCATTTTCAGGTATTGTAATTTCATGATGATGAATTGAAGCATTGCGTTGTCCAGCCAAACTCCATTGATGTTGAAAATTATATAAAATAGTTTCAGAAGCCATAGGAACTAACTTTGCCATTTTCCCGTGTGAATGTGTGTGTGAATGTCCTTCAGCGCTATGAATATCTATCTTATAAGATCCAAGCATTTCATTATCCGAAACTTCCATATCAAAATGAATAGATTTTCCTGCTTCTAAATGTGCTCCTTCTTCAGGAGCATGGAGATTTACAATTGGCTTTTGCGTGTCATTATTATCAGATGAACACGAGACTAAAGAAGCTGTTGCTACAACAGCTAAAGCGAATAAATATGATTGTATTTTCATTTTATAATTCTTAATAATTAAAATATATGGTTTAATACTAGTAAAGTGATTCCTATAAATTAAAACAAAACCGGAGGTCCTCTTAGAAAAATTCCTCGGAACAAAAATTCCTGAAATACTATTAAAATAGCAGAGCACTTTAAATCATAAAAAGGAAACTCTGTCAAGGACAATTCAAAAGTCCAAGGTGCATACCATAAAGGCTGATCAAACAAATGCTGATCACAATAGTGTACTCTACTCTTACTGACTAATTCTGGAGTGGTAGCTTTTTTAGTTCCATACTCGTGCGGAATTAATACAAAGTGTAAAACATTACTCGCTTGAGGAATTAAAAAAAACCAAAGAAAAAGTAGACTTATATAAGTTCGAAGTCTAAAAACCATATTTAGAAAGGAATCTCAACCATTAATTGTAAGGATCTACCTAATTCAGGAATTTCCAATGCCCTATAATAACTGGTATGATTCAAGGCTTTTGTATTCAAAAGATTACTTCCAGACAAAATTATTTTGGCTTCAAACTTATCTAATTTCAAACTTGTTGATAATCCTGCCCCAAACAATTGATAAGATGGAGTAATTGACTCATTTTGAGCAATTCGTTCTTGCTTAGCATGCCATTTCCCATTAATATAGACATGATTATCTTTAAGAAATTTCCAATCGTTAAACTGGTAATTCAATTCAAAAAATAAATTTGCAGGCGTTGAAAAAGGCAAAGGATAATCTGTTTTAGAGAAGTCCGTAATTTGTTTATTATATACAAATTCAAAAACCGCTTCTGCTTTCAATCGATCCCAAAAAGTATGTGCCATTTGCCATTCAAAACCACTGATCAAAGCTTTGGATTGCGTGTACTCATAAATTTGTCCTCCATCTGGTAATACAGAAAATATACCTGAAGGTTTCAAGAAGATATAGTTATTAAAATAATACAAATATGGACTAAATTTTGTTTCAAAAGCTCCTTGTCGATAATCGAGATGAAAATCTAAAGCCCATCCACGTTCGGGATCCAAATTTGGGTTTCCTTTTTCATGACGAAAGGCACCATGATGCAAACCATTAGCTGCCAATTCAATTGCAGTAGGAAATCTAAAATTAGTCCCCAATGTCATCCCTAAATTCCATTGTTCACTCAACTCATAAACTCCCCCTAAAGAAGCATTAAAACTACTAAAGCTTCTATCTAAATCTTGACTACGTTGAGCATAGCTATCAGACAGAACTTCACCTAAACCCTTGTCAATTAAAAAATCATACAGCAAATTGTCGTAATACGGACGAACTTGAATTTCAGCATAATCAAATCGAGCGCCTGCCTCTACCTTTAAACGTTCGGAAAATTGATGTTCGTGAATCCCGAAAAAGCCCATCGTATTTTTATTAAACTTTGGCAATAAAAAACCATATCCTCCGATAGTATTATTTTGAAAATTCTGTTGAAATCCAAGTGTTGTCTTGTGATTATTTTTGGATAGATGTTCGTACTTCAAACTAAAATCAAAAGTATTCAACACAAACTCTAGCTCAAGATTTGGATTTTTTTCTGGAGCCTCTAGATTCCCGTAATGGGAATGAAAAAAGCTAGATTCTTGACGAATATTACTCTGAAAAGCCAATCCAATCTTTAACAAATTCCCTTCAGACAAATCTAAAGCTGTCGAACTCGACACCTTATAGTGGTGTACACTTTGGTTGGGTAAGTCTATATTCCGAGAATCCCCATCGTCTTGAACACTTGCTACAGAAGGGATTCCATGAGACCCTGGAAAAAAACCACTTTTACTATAAACACTACTAACGCTAAAAATTTGTTGAATATTTCTTCCAACATATCCAACTTGCCCATAAAAATCCAATTCCTTACCAGCCGTATTCTTCATACGTTGATTTACAATCGGAATATTAGTATTTAGATAATAAATATTATCAGTAGGCACTCGATAATCTCCATATTCTTGACCGCTCGCTTTTAATTTATAAAAAAAGTGATCTCCTCTACTTTTAATAGCCGCTGCAAATCCAAAAGCATCATTTACTGATTTTCCAAAAGCTGTTGCCGTTCCTGAAAAAGAATGGATCTCAGGGATCTTCTCATTATTTATACGAATCACACCACCTATCGCATCACTACCATATTCAATAGCGCCAACTCCTTTAATAACCTCTACTTCCTCGGTGTTCAATGCATCTATTTCGAGTCCGTGATCAGCTCCCCATTGTTGCCCTTCCTGCTTAACGCCATTTTCTGAAACCGCAACTCGATTAAAGCCCAACCCTCGAATAATAGGTTTGGAAGCTCCCGCTCCAATTTCCATTGCATTAACTCCAGGAACCCGTTCTAGCGTTTTTGCTAAAGATCCTGAATAATTCCGCATCAATTCTTGTTGCTGAACCTTCTCGCTATTAACTATTTTCTGTTGTTGTGATGTCTTCACAATCAATTGATCCAACATTGTTGAGTCTTCTAATAAATGTAAATGAATATTTTTATTCGATTGAACATTTATTACCGTATCGAGCGTTTGAAACCCGACAAAAGACACTTGTAAATTATAAGTGCCAGAAGCTAAAGGAGCACTCCTAAACTTCCCTTGTGCGTCAGCCATAAATGCTTGATTTGACAATACTAAAGTACTACCACTAAGCGGTAATCCTTGTGTATCGTATACAGTTCCTGAAACCACAAACTGTGCTGACACTTGCCACGAAACCAAGGTAAGTAGCATTAAAATAGAAATTTTCATCTTAATCTTTTATTTAAAATCAATAGGTAAACCCTCGACGAATCGAGTGTAAAAAACACGTAACTGAATTAAATAAAAGTCGGAGGAGCCCGTAAAGAATAATAAATTTGACTTAAAGGTATAACAGATAAACTTACTAAATCCTGTGCTTTAGTTATTACCTGTACATCAAATAAATCATAAACAAGAACTTCCGTTGTAATAAACGGACTTAAAAAGAAATCACAAGCAAAACACTTTTCAATTTGATGATCTGTGTGCCATTCAGCAACAGTATGAGAATGATCATCTTCACTAAAATTTTCAGCTAGATTAAGTTCTAACAAAGTAATTGTCTTGTGATCGTTAAAGGCATGAGAAAGCGTATGCACAAACTGAAATACTACCGTAAACAGTAAGGCTACTACGAAAAGGAATTTCGATATGTTTTTCTTTCTTTGCATTGTTACAAAGATAGACAAGAATCCTAAATCATCTCCTTTTTTATAATATTTTATCATTAATTCCCCTCAAATTCAATCTACTTAATTTAACTTCAGTAAATTTGCCCTTTATTCTTTGAACATACCAAGCTTTGAAAAACAAACTATTAGGAAGTATTTTAATTATTGCTGGCTCTTCAATTGGAGGAGGAATGCTAGCAATGCCTATCACATCTGCAGGTGTAGGTTTTTTAGGAATAACCGTACTGCTGTTCACGATTTGGTTCGCAATGTGTGCTTCTGCCTTGCTTGTAGTACGCGTTTATGATTTCAATACATCCCAAGATGGATTTGATACACTCACTCAAAAATACATAGGAAAAATCGGTAATCGCATAGCTGGAATCAGCTTGATGTTTTTGATCTATGGTCTAACAGCAGCTTATATGTCTGGCGGGGGAACAATTCTTGCTAATTACATAAAAAGCGGATTACAATTAGATTTTGATGATCGATGGGCAATACTTGCATTCTCCTTACTTTTTGGCGGAATTGTAAGTCTAAGCACCCAATCCGTAGATTTAGTTACTAGGATCTTATTTCTAATAAAACTCATTTTCTTACTTCTGCTGGTAGTATTGTTACTTCCATATATTCAAGGAGAAAACTTATTAGCAGCACCAATTGAAAAAGGCCTAATTCTTACTGCTATTCCCGCTATTTTTACCTCTTTTGGTTTTCACGGAAGCATACCAAGTATTGTTTCTTATTTAGATGGTGATAAAAAATTGCTCCAGCGCGCTTTTATTTTCGGCAGCCTGCTTCCACTTGCTATTTATCTGATTTGGCAAATAGTTGTTTTAGGAAGTTTAGACCAAATAAGCTTTATGAATTCACTACTTCAAGAATCTGGTCTAGATGGACTTATTAGTAGTATTCGACAAATGGCTCATAGACCAGAAGTAGAAACCTTTTTCAGCATTTTTGCCGCGGCTGCATTAGGCACCTCTTTTTTAGGAGTTAGTATCGGTCTTTTTGACTATTACTTAGATTTATTTAAAAACGCTTCAAATAAAAACAGACGTTTAAAAGCAAGCCTCTTTACCTTTGTCCCCCCCTTTATTTTTGCAGTTTTCTATCCAAAAGGGTTTGTTCTTGCATTAGGTTACGCTGCAATTGCAGGTGTAATTTTAGCTCTAATTATTCCTTGTACACTTTACTACAAAGCAATGAAACATCATCAACAAAAAATCTCAGTGCTTATGTACCTTCTTTTAATTTTCCTTCTTTTACTTTCGGCACTCATTATCTTTGCTCAATTAAAAATAGCATGGCAATGGTAATTTGACCAATCAATATTATTGTTAATTTTTACAAAATAATAGTTAAATTTCACTAATATAAAGACAAAATACACAACATTAGATCAAGTTAAATTTAATAGCCATATAATTTAATATCTTTGCAGTTTTAAAACATATGGCAAAAAACTACACTACTTTATATATAATTCTGATCTCTTGTTTATTTACTTCATTCCATCATATACAGGCACAAACCCTTTATGATGATGAAAATAGCATTCAAGAAGATAGCCTTCAATCCAAAAACATCTTCAAAAAATTATACAACTATTTTGAGGATTCAAATAAAACGAAAGAGAACAAAAAATTTGACATATCTTTCATTGGAGGTCCTAGTTATTCCATCGATACTAAATTTGGTGTTGGAATCGTTGCCTCTGGCCTATATCATTTAGATAAGACGAACCCTGAATTACCTCCTTCTAATGTTTCTTTGTACACAAATTTGACAACAAGTGGCTTTTTTGCTATTGGACTTGAAGGAAATAATATTTTCAAAAATGACGATTATCGAATAATTTACGATCTAGGTTTTGCTTTAATGCCTAGTAAATTTTGGGGTATTGGTTATTCTTTTGGAAATCAAGAAGAAGATTTTACAAAATATAAAGAATACAGATTCAATTTAAAAGTTGATGGACTAAGAAAAGTTGCCAAAAACACATATGTTGGTCTTACAATAACTGCACAAAACATACAAGGTAAAGATTTTGAAAACTGGGATTATATTGAAAATGAAGATCCAAACAACACAGCTGTTGGTGGTGGTTTTATCGTTTCATATGATTCTCGAGACTTTATACCTAATGCCTACAAAGGAATTTATATAAAAGTAGAACAGAATTTTTTTCCACGCCATTTAGGAAGCAATCGCAACTTTACGCGCTTTGATTTCACAACACGCTATTACAAGCAAGCCTGGAAAGGAGCAGTTCTTGCTTTTGACTTCAATGCCACTTTAAACAACGGAGATGTCCCTTGGAGTATGTTAGCACTAGTAGGAGGAAGTAATCAAATGCGTGGTTACTTTAAAGGTCAATACAGAGACAAAAAATACATTAACTCACAGATTGAGTTAAGACAAAAAGTATACAATCGTAGTGGAATTGCCGTTTGGGCAGGAGCCGGAAATGCTTTTCCAAATTTTAAATCCTACGAATGGAGCGAAACTCTTCCAACATTTGGCGTTGGCTATCGCTGGGAATTTAAAAATAGAATTAACGTTCGTCTCGATTATGGAATCGGAAAAGGACAAGGTGGTTTTTACTTCAACATCAATGAATCTTTCTAAAAAGCATGTCAATAAAAGAACAAACATTTACAGAAAAAACAATTTACAACCCTAAAGCACTGTTTTGGTTCTACATCCTAATGAACCTTGTTCCAAGCCTTTACTTTACTACAGTAGACATACTAAATCCTGCAGCAAAAGCAGTTTTAATACTTTTCCCTTTGGGATTGTATTTCTTTGTTTTTTCTTTATTTAAAAACACAGGTAGATTACAAGTAGTCCTTTTCCCTTTATTATTTCTGCATGCCTTCCAAATAGTACTATTTTTTTTATTTGGTAAAGATGTTATTGCAGCTGACATGTTCTTAAACGTAGTCACAACAAATGTAAACGAAGCCACCGAACTACTAGGAAGTCTTATTCCTGCAATCATAGTGGTTTGTTTACTTTATATCCCGACAACATTTTTAGCTACTTTACAATGGACTAAAAAGATTGGATTAGACTGGCAATTCAGAAAAAAAATATTAGCAAGCGCTATAGTGCTGATGGCACTATCGTTGATTTTATCTTTCTTTTCTAACAACCACAATACAGACACTTTTGCATTTAATGAAGATGTATACCCAGTAAATGTTATCCATAATCTAGGTTTTGCAATAAATAAATTAGATAAAATAAAACGATACCCTAAAACCTCTAAAGACTTCGTCTATCATGCTAGTCGTCAAGATTCTATAACCAATAATAGAGAAATTTATGTAATGGTAATTGGCGAAACGAGCAGAGCTGATAATTGGGCTCTTTATGGGTATGACAGAAATACAAATCCAAAATTACAGAGAGAAGAAAACCTAGTAGTTTTTCAAGATGCTATTACACAATCCAACACTACACACAAAAGCCTATCTATTATGCTCTCGGATGCCTCAGCAGAAAATTACCACGTAATATATTCTCGAAAAGGAGTCATTACTGCTTTTAAAGAGGCTGGTTTCAAAACAGCTTTTATTTCAAATCAGGCTGAAAATGGATCTTTTGCAGAGTTCTTCTCAAAAGAGGCTGACATTTATAAAGTAATCAGGCAAGAAACCTCACCAGGAGTGATGCCAAATCATCAAGATCAAGAATTGATCCCGATTATGAATAAAGTCATACAAGAAAACTCCGAAAATCTTTTCATTGTTTTACATTCTTACGGTTCACATTTCAACTACAGTGAAAGATACTCAGAAGAATTCTCGATTTTTAAACCAGACCAGGTTACCAAAGTAGGAAAAAAAGAAAGAAACACACTAATCAATGCTTACGACAATAGTATTCTTTCTACAGATTCCTTTTTACAGCAGGTTATAGAATCATTAAAAGAAACAGAGGCTTGTTCCTCTTTATTTTATTCTTCCGACCATGGAGAAGACATTTTTGACGACGAAAGAAATCGCTTTTTACACGCTTCGCCAAGTCCAACCTACTATCAATTAAAAATCCCAATGTTATTTTGGTATTCTACTAATTATGAATCGGTTTTTCCTAATAAGGTAAAAGCAATTCAGGAAAACAAAACACACGCTATAACAACTAATGCAATCTTTCACACCTTACTAGATATGGCGGCTATTGAAACTAAATACTTAGAAGAGGATCTTTCTTTAACCAGTAAAATGTTTAAAAGCCGAGATCGAATGTACCTAAGCGACCACGATGATCCAATACCCTATCAAAAGATGAATCTAAAAAAGCAAGACTTTGAAATGATTCAAAAAAAGGGACTAAAAAAATAAAAACAAATTTTAAAAAAATGATACAAAAACTAATAACATCAAGCTTATTACTCACAACTTTTTTAAGCTTTGGACAAACAGAGAAAGTAGAACCGATTCCTTTTGGAGACATGAATAATTGGATGGTTAGGGAAATCAAAGAATCGTTAATCATCGGAAACAACACGAGATATCTTTACGAAATCACAAAGGGCGATACACTATTTGACAACACACCATACAAAAACACAAAATCTCCTTGGGCTACATCATCGGTTTTAGCAACGGTAAAAGGCGTAACTAAAGCAAGTTTAACCGTATTTCCAGAAAAAAGAGGAACAGGAAAAGCTGCACGTTTAGAGACAAGAATCGAAAAAGTAAAAGTGCTAGGGGTTATAAATATCAATGTACTAGCAAGTGGAACAATCTTTTTAGGAGAAATGGTTGAACCTATAACTGATACAGACAATCCACAAAGTAAATTAATCACTGGAATTCCTTTTACAAAAAAACCTAGTGCATTACAATACGATTACAAAGTACAAACAGGAGGAAAAAGTATACGAGCAACTGGATTCAGCACCAAAAATCTATCTGACAGAAAAGATCAAGCCGAAATCCATATCCTACTACAAAAACGCTGGGAAGACTCCGATGGAACAGTACACGCAAAACGAATTGGTACAGGATGGGAACGTTTTAATCAATCTGTTACAAACTGGAACAACAAGCATCGAACACCAGTTCATTATGGAGATATTACAGGTGAATCTTTCTACCAAAGTTATATGGGGCTAAAAAGTGGCAACAATGCTTACTACACCAAAAACAGTAAAGGCAAAATGGTTCCTATCAAAGAAGAAGGTTGGGGAACAGCAAATGACGAGGTAACGCATATTATAGTACAATTTTCATCTAGTAACGGAGGTGCTTACACAGGAAGTACAGATAGTCGTTTATGGATTGACAATGTAAATCTGGTTTATAAAAAATAGCACCACTATAATTGCATAAAACATTCAAATCATATAATAAAAAAGAGGTACTACATTGTAGTACCTCTTTTTTATTATATTGAAAGTAATTCTTACAATTGTGGACCAGCCGCAACCAAAGATTTTCCTTCTTCATTATCTGTATATTGAACAAAATTATTCACAAATAACCCTGCCAAGTCTTTAGCTCGCTCTTCCCATACAGTAGCATCTTCGTAAGTATTTCGAGGATCTAAGATCTCAGTATTAACTCCTTCCAAAGCTGTTGGAACTACAAAATTATAGATTGGAACAATTGCCGTTTCTGCTTTTTCAATTGAACCATCTAAGATTCTGTCAATAATAGCACGTGTATCTTTTATAGAAATACGTTTTCCAGTACCATTCCATCCTGTGTTCACCATATAAGCTGTTGCTTGATGCTCTTCCATTTTCTTTACTAATTCCTCACCATATTGGGTTGGATGTAAAGATAAAAATGCTTTACCAAAACAAGCAGAGAAAGTCGGCTCTGGTTTAGTTACACCACGCTCAGTTCCTGCTAATTTAGCTGTAAACCCAGACAAGAAATAATACTTAGTCTGTTCTGGTGTTAACTTAGAAACTGGAGGCATTACACCAAAAGCATCTGCAGTTAAGAAAATCACTTTAGTAGCGTGACCTGCTTTAGATACAGGCTTAACAATATTGTCAATATGGTAAATTGGATATGAAACACGTGTATTTTGAGTTACAGAACCATCTGTAAAATCAATTTTACCGTCTGCGTTAACAGTTACATTTTCCAACAAAGCATCTTTGCGAATTGCATTAAAGATATCCGGTTCGTTTTCTTTACTTAAATCGATAGTTTTTGCATAACATCCACCTTCGAAGTTAAAAACTCCATCTTCATCCCATCCGTGCTCATCATCTCCAATAAGCTCACGCTTAGGATCTGTTGAAAGTGTCGTTTTTCCTGTTCCAGATAATCCAAAGAAAACAGCAACATCACCATCTTTACCTTTATTAGCAGAACAGTGCATTGAAGCCATCCCTTTTAATGGAAGATAGTAGTTCATCATTGAGAACATACCTTTTTTCATCTCTCCACCATACCAAGTACCACCAATTACTTGAATTTTTTCAGTCAAGTTAAAAGCTACATATACTTCAGAATTCAGGTTGTATTCTTTATAATCTTTAAACGTAGATTTAGAAGCGTTCATTACAATAAAGTCTGGCTCTCCAAAAACAGCCAATTCTTCTTCTGTAGGTCTGATAAACATATTTTTTACAAAATGTGCTTGCCAAGCCACCTCCATAATAAAACGAACTTTTAATCTCGTGTCAGCGTTAGCTCCACAAAAAGCATCAACAACATAAAGCTTTTTGTTAGACAATTGCTCTACAGTGTTTTTCTTTAAAGCATCCCACGCTTTTTGATCGATAGGCTTATTGTCATTTGGACATTGTTTCGAATCCCACCAAACTGTGTTTTCCGTAACAGCATCTTTTACAATGTATTTATCCTTAGGAGAACGCCCAGTGAACTCACCAGTCATCACGTTTACAGCTCCTAATTCGGTAACTACACCTTTTTCAAAACCTGCTAACTCAGATTTTGTTTCTTCATTATATAAAAAGTCATATGAAGGATTATAAATCACTTCTACAACATCTTTAATACCGTATTTTTCTAATGAAATCGATTTAGAAATGTCCATATTCAATAAATTGTGTTGTATATTAATTTTGTATGCAAACTTAGAAATAAATTTAAAATTAAGTGCGTTATTCTTAGACTAATTAGTTTTTTTACTTAAAAAAGCCCTTACAGCAACTAATAGCCATCCAGAGATCAAGAATAACCCTCCTATCGGGGTAATTGGACCTAAAAACTTAAAATCAACTGAAGTTAAGTCGTTTGTCGATAATAAATAAATGGATCCTGAAAAAAATAAAACGCCAATTGCGATTAAAAAAGCCACCGTTTTTTTAGTTTTATCAGTAAGATATGAAGTAGATCCTACAAACAATAAAAACATAGCGTGGTAGATCTGGTATCGTACTCCTACTTCAAAAGTAGTTAGTTGATTATCTGTTAGTACTGCTTTTAAAGCGTGAGCGCCTAAAGCACCTAAAACCACTCCCAATGCACCTAAAATACCAGCTAAAAAGATAATTTTTCGTCCCATTACTTTTCTTTCAAAGATACAACACTTTGTTAATTCTGCGTAGATTATTTTAATTTTTAATTTTTCAAACTATATAAAATAGTTACTTTCGTATTTCAATTAAACAACTATAAAAAATGAAAAATATATTAATTGTTGGCGCAGGTCGCTCTGCTTCATCTTTAATCAAATATCTTTTAGATAAATCTGCAAGTGAAAACCTTCACTTAACAATTGGCGACTTGTCTTTAGAATCCGCTCAAAAGAAAACCAACAATCACCCTAATGCTACGGCTATTAAACTTGATCTTTTTGACGTAGAGCAACGTCGAACTGAAATTCAAAAAGCAGACATTGTAGTCTCTATGCTTCCAGCCGCTTATCACATCGAACTTGCTAAAGACTGTATTACTTACAAAAAGAACCTAGTAACAGCTTCTTACATCAGCCCTGCAATGGCTGAGCTCGATGAAGAGGTTAAGAAAAACGGTTTGATTTTTATGAACGAATGTGGACTTGATCCTGGTATCGATCACATGAGTGCGATGAAAGTTTTAGACGAGATCAAGGCAAAAGGAGGTAAAACCATCTTATTCGAATCTTTTTGTGGTGGTTTAGTGGCACCTGAATCGGACGATAATCTTTGGAATTACAAATTTACTTGGAACCCTAAAAACGTAGTTTTAGCAGGACAAGGTGGTGCAGCGAAATTCATTCAAGAAGGTCAATATAAATACATTCCATACAATAAAGTTTTTAGAAGAACGGAATTTATGAATGTAGAAGGTTATGGTAAATTTGAAGGTTACGCAAACCGTGACTCTTTAAAATATAGAAAAATTTACCAACTTGAAGACGCCTTAACAGTATTTAGAGGAACCATTCGTCGCGTTGGATACTCACGTGCTTGGAACGTTTTTGTTGAACTTGGTCTTACTGATGACACTTACGTTATTGATCACTCGGAAACAATGTCTTATAGAGAGTTCATTAATTTATATTTACCTTACCACCCAACAGATTCGGTGGAAGTAAAATTAAGATTAGCACTAAACATTGATCAAGATGATATCGTTTGGGACAAATTAGAAGAATTAGACATCTTTAACGCAAATAAAATTATTGGTTTAAAAGATGCTACACCTGCTCAAATTTTAGAGAAAATATTAAGTGATAGTTGGTCTTTAAAACAAGACGACAAAGACATGATTGTCATGTACCACAAAATCGGCTACGAAATCAATGGCGAAACCAAGCAGATAGATTCAACTATGGTTTGTTTAGGTGACGATCAAACCTATACGGCTATGGCAAAAACAGTTGGATTACCAGTTGCCATTGCTACTTTAAAAATTTTAAAAGGCATCATCAATACTCCTGGAGTACAAATGCCAATTGAAAAAGACGTTTACCTTCCTATACTTAAAGAACTAGAAGAAAACGGCATTATCTTTAATGAAAAAGAAGTCCCTTATCAAGGTTACTAATACATCTAAAACTCTGGAATCTTCCAGAGTTTTTTTTTAGGCACAACTTTTGTCTATACGTAGAATAAAAGAGTACGATGAAAAAACTATTACTATTATGCCTGTTGCTGACAAACAGCTTATTTCTACAAGCTCAATCACTAGAATTTGCAAGTTTTCAAATTGACAGTAATTACAAAGATTTATCAAATATTGAAATCATTATTGATGGCACTCTATACAACATCGACAGAAACGGTGAAATAGTCAACTTTAGCTTTCCAAATGACACCGCTATTTACAATTACTACGATGATGTAGATTTTGGTGACGATCCCGATTCCGAAATCAAATACTACGACATGTATGATGAATTCGACTTACAAGGGAAATTAAAATCAGTTAGAGGAACAACTATTTCCTACTATGACCGTTTTAATATTGATAAAAACGTTGGCAAAATTCAAAAAATAGGAGACATTAAATTTGAATACTACAGTCGTTTTGACGACAGCAAATTAGAAGGAAAAATAAAGCAGATTGGCACTCACAAAATATCTTATTTTGACAAATTCGACACAAAGTATTTCGAATACAAAATCAAAGCAATTGGTCCAATTAAAATCGAATATTATGATGGCTTTACATCTAAATCGCGTGCTGGAAGACTTAAAAAGATCAGCGGAAACAAGCCGACATTTTTTGCATACCCTACCCGTTCTATGCAATTTAGAGACTTTGATGAATTTAACTTTTAGGAATAGAATCAATTAACTTTTGCGTATAAACGGTTTGGGGATTTTTATAAAGGGCATCTGCCTCTCCACGTTCCTCTATTTTTCCTTTATTCATCACAATCACTTGATCTGACATATATTTAACCACAGCCAAATCGTGTGAAATAAAAAGATAAGTAAACCCATAATCATCTTTTAAATCATTCAAAAGATTCAATACTTGTGCTTGAACAGAAATATCTAAAGCAGAAACAGACTCATCACAAATAATCAACTCTGGTTGTACAGCTATCGTGCGAGCGATTCCTACACGTTGGCGCTGTCCTCCAGAGAATTCGTGTGGATACCGGTCAAAACTTGACACATCAAGTCCAACGCTAGTCAATATTTCTAAAGCTTTTTCTTTACAACAGTCATCATTATCATAAAGTTTATGTACCCGCATAGGCTCCATAATTGCTTCACCTACGGTCATTCGCGGATTTAAAGACGAATAAGGATCTTGAAAAATAATCTGTATGTTTTTTCGAAGTGCCCTTAATGATGCTCCCTCTAATTTAGTTATGTCTTGGCCTCGATAAAATATTTTCCCAGATGTTGCCTTATCCAATTGTAAAATAACGTTACCCAAAGTAGATTTTCCACAACCACTTTCTCCTACAAGCCCAAGGGTTTCCCCTTCATAGATCTCTAAACTCACTCCATCCAGAGCGCGAAAAACATTCTTAGAAAACCACTTTCCAGAATTCACATATTCCTTGCTTACATCAATCACACGCAGTAAAGGTTCTTTTGCATACAGCTTTTTCAAATGCAATTCTCTATCAGCATCAGTTACAATTGCAGGCATATCAAGCTGATCCATATAATCGGCAATGGTAGGCAAACGATGCAAACGATAATCCATTGAGGGTCTAGAGTTAATCAAGGCCTTACTATACTCTTCTTTCGGATTTGTAAAAATCTCTTTTGTTCCTCCTTGTTCTACAATAGTTCCTTGATACATTACCATAACGCGTTGCGCTATTTCAGATATTAACGACAA
This sequence comes from Flavobacterium sp., assembly GCA_030151565.1. Lineage (GTDB taxonomy): Bacteria > Bacteroidota > Bacteroidia > Flavobacteriales > Flavobacteriaceae > Flavobacterium. The sequence continues at coordinate 25,441 of JASLDM010000011.1, forward strand.
GTCGTGAGTAATAAACAAAATACTCATACCCGTTTCTGATTGCAACTCCTTCAAAAGCAATATTATTTCCTTTTGAACAGTTACATCCAAAGCCGTAGTTGGTTCATCTGCAATAAGTAATTTAGGCTTACAAGCCAACGCCATCGCAATCATAACCCGTTGCTTCTGTCCTCCTGAAATTTGGTGTGGATATTTCTTATATACCTCTTCAGGATTCGGAAGCTTCACCTTTTCAAATAAAAGCAAAACCTCGTTCTTCAACGCATCTCCTCGTAATTGGGTATGTTCTTGCAACACCTCTTCAACTTGATATCCACAACGCATTGAAGGATTTAAAGAACTCATAGGCTCTTGAAAAATCATTGAAATGTCATTCCCTCTTATTTCTCTAAAAGCTTTCTCCTCTGTTTCCAAAAGATCGCGTCCTTGAAAAACAACCGATCCCTTTGGAATTCTTGAGATAGCCTTAGGCAACAACCCCATAATAGCCAAAGATGTTATTGACTTTCCAGAACCTGATTCTCCAACTATTCCTAGAATTTCATTTTTAAAAATAGAAAAAGTACTCTTATGGATTATCGTCTTCCACGATTTCCCTTGTTTAAAATCAACCTGTAGATCCTTAACTTCTAGAATTTTGCTTTGAGGCATTGCTTTAATTTTTACTGGAGCAAGGTACTGAAAAATCATATTTAAAGAAACCCATATACTAAGCTACTTTTATTTGTTCATATTCCTTCACCAACGTTAGTTTTGTTGGCAATTGCTGGTAAAAAGATGTAAATATGGGACATCTTCTTTTTAATTCATCCATCCATTCTTTGAGCGCTACAATTGACTCTTCAGAATTTGGCTTCACTACAATAGCTACTTTCTTAAACGGAAAATCAACAGTTTCTTTTTCTTGATCAACACCTATAAGCTCTCCAATCACTTCTATTTGAATTGACTTTAACCCCAAATCTAACGCTTTCCCCAATTGATTTCCAACTTTATTAAGACTTAGCACCAATCGAGCCAACTCTAATTCTTCTACTGAGCTAATCAGATCTTCTAACACCTCTTCATCTTCACTTAATGTTAGTGATCTACTTGTTGTTTTCAATGCAAGTTGTCTATTTCTTGCAGTAAATCCGAGTACTTTTACTTCTCTTTTTCCCATGATTCTATTTTATTTGTTGTTTAAAATTTTATTAAAAAAGAGCCCCTTTAGGTCATTGACTAAAGGGGCTCTTCCAATTATTGATTGTGATTATTAAAATAACACGTTCAGTTTAGTCCATAGAGCTCCTTTACACAATAGTGCATCCATTTACAAATCGAAATCATCTTACTTGTTCTAAACTGTCTCATTACTTGATATAAAAAAAGCCCCTGATATACAGGGGCTTTTAAAGTATAAATATATTATTTAATAAAAATTTATTCAATAGCGCCCTGTGCGGAAAGCATCCACATAGATTTACAAATCGAATAATGTTTATTATTTTTCATTTCGTTTTTATTGAATCACAAAGTTGAAAAAAGTCTTTTAAACAGCCTTACTCAAAAAGCTTTTTAACCTTACTTTAACCATTAAACCGATAAAATTTCTGAATCATCCAATAACTCTTGTCTCTTAAATCTAAGAATTACTTGAGCCACAGCCACAACATCACGTTCACAATACAATATAATTCGGTCAAGATCTTTCTCCTCATAATAAACCCTGCTTACTTCACTACCATCAATATCTTCTTTTGGCGATGGAATACCCAAAACTTTTGTCAATAATCGCAATGAAGTAAAATGCTTATAATCGCCAAACTTCCACATTTCCATTGTATCTAAATGTAAAACCTCCCAAGGCTTCTTTCCAAAAAGATTTAATTTTTCTGGAATTGAAACACCGTGAATCAACATACGTCTGGCTATAAACGGATAGTCAAACTCTTTTGCATTATGCCCACACAAAAAGTGATAAGGTTGGTTAAAATGAGTGGTTAATAAATTTCCAAAATCGACAAGAAGTTCTTTCTCATCTCCAAAAAAAGAAGTCGTTCTAAATTGTCTATCGCCATTTCTAAAAATAAAATAACCTACAGAAATACAAACTATCTTTCCAAACTCTGCCCATATTCCCGCCCGCTCATAAAAATCAGCTGCTTCAATTTCACTTTTGCGTTGATACTGTGTTTTAGCCTCATATAATATCTGCGTCTCTTGATCCAGGTCATTATAATGTTCCTCCTCTGGAACCGTTTCAATATCTAAAAAAAGCAGATGCTCTAATTTAATTTTATCAATCATAACAGAAGTCAATTATTTTCTTTGATTCAACATCTCATAAGCCTCATCAATATATACATACAAATCACGACTATGAGCTTCGTCTTTAGGTTCAAATCCTTTTAAATTCCCTAAACGAACAATTATAACATCATCTTTAGGAGAAACAATTACAAATTGCCCCAAATGTCCTCGCATGTAAAAGAAATCCTGATCGCGATAATGAACCAACCACCAACCGTAGCCGTATTCTGGACTTTCAACAAATCGAGGCTGTATCGATGTCGCTACAAATACACTATCTAAAATAGTTTCACCATTCCATTTCCCATATTGCTTGTACAATTTTCCAAAGCGCGCCAAATCACGTGCATTACTTGCAAAACAACAATAAGCTTTTTCAATACCCGTTTCTTTATGATCAATTTGCCACAACGCTTCGTTTTCCGCCCCCATGGGTTTCCAAAACTTTTTCGAAACATAATCCGCTAAATATTCTCCTGTCGCCTTTTCCAGAACCATCGCCAACATTTCCGTGTCCCCACTTTTATATATAAAATTTGTTCCTGGCTTATCTTTAAATTCCAAATCCAACATCACCTTTCGTAAATCAGAATCAAAATATGCTCTAGTCGTTACTGAAAAGGGACTATAGTACGCTTCATCCCAACTCAATCCAGATGCCATAGATGACAAATCACCAACGGTAACTTCATCTTTGTAAGTTCCTTTTATTTCTGGCAAAAAATCAACAACAGGTTGTTTCAATCCTTGTATTTTTCCTTCCAAAATTGCACTTCCTAAAGCTGCTGAAACAATACTTTTGGCCATAGAAAAAGAATTTGTTTTGGAAGTTTGATCGTATCCATCAAAGTAGCTTTCATGCCAAATACTATCATTTTTAATGATTAAATATGCAATAGTCTTTAAAGAATCGTGCGTTTCTTCTAGTTTTTTTGTAGCAGCAATTTGATTGTAATCTTTTGCCAAAGCCCAAGGTTGCGCTACGCCTTTTGTTACTTCTCTATTAGAAAAATAATGGTAATCATCCAAAAAAGCGGTTTTGTGCCCATTAAAACAAATGGTTCGTACAGCCGTAATTAAATAATCAATTTTAAAAACATACATCAAGCCAATAGATACAACCAAGACAAGGACAATCCATTTAAAAACTTTAAAAACCTTTTTCATAATTACCATTATAGATGAACAACTAAATTTAGTCATTTTTAAGATAGGATAAAGCTACAATCTCAATCCTTATCCTTTTTTTATTTTAGTATCTTTGGCCTTGTCAAACTAAACATACAAAAAAATGCATTTTATATCTCCTGAATTAGAGAATTACGCAACTTCACATTCAGAAAATGAACCAGAGTTATTGGCAAATTTAAGCAAAGAAACCCATCAAAAAGTGTTACAACCAAGGATGCTGAGTGGCCATTTCCAAGGCCGCTTCTTAAGCTTAATTTCCAAACTTGTAGCTCCTACCCATATCTTAGAAATCGGAACCTACACAGGATACGCAACTTTGTGTTTGGCTGAAGGTCTTAAAGAACACGGAACAATTGACACCATTGATATTAACGAAGAGCTTGTAGATTTCCAAAGAAAATATTTTGACAAATCTCCTTGGGGAACACAAATCATTCAACATCTAGGCAGCGCTCTAGACATCATCCCTTCATTAAACAAAAAGTACGATCTCGTTTTTATTGATGCGGACAAACCAAACTATTCAAATTATTTTGAATGCATTATCCCTCTTATGAACAAGGGAGGTTTGATTTTGTCTGACAATGTTTTGTGGTCTGGAAAAGTACTTGAAGAGATAGCTCCAAACGACAAAAGCACCCAAGCAATTGATGCATACAACAAACTCCTAAAAGACGACCCTAGAGTAGAAACAGTTTTACTACCTATTCGAGATGGTCTTACAGCGAGTAGAGTACTATAAAAAAAAGAGCTTTAAAAGCTCTTTTTTTTATATCTTATATTTAGTTTCTACCCAACAAAACAACTTATAGAATAGTGTTCCCATCAGCAATCCTGCACAATATCCTACAAAAATATCTCCAGGAAAATGCAAGGAAAGGTAGATGCGACTGTAGGCGAAAACCAAGGGAAATATAAATACTAAAAAGGCATATTTATAAAATCTACGTAATACCAAAAACATAAACAACATTGTTGCCATAGAGTTGGAAGCGTGTCCAGAAAAGAAGCTGTAACTATTACTTGATTTTACAATCCTGATACTATCCATAATATCTGCCGTATTACAAGGTCGTAAACGCTGTACACTGTACTTTACCAAATTGGTCAATTGATCCGTAAACAAGATCAGAAAAGCCAAGAACAAAATAATGACACCTACTTTTTTTAAACTTACTTTCTTAAATAGGAAATAAAAAAGCACTAAAAAGAAAGGAAGCCAATTCAACTGCTTTGTAATAAATAGCCAGAACGGATCAAAAGTTTCTGTACCGAATCCATTTAAAAAAACCAACAATTCCTTATCTAGTTGTATCAATGTTTCTAACATTACATTTGTCTTTTTATAGGTCCCGTAATTGTTTCGATATCCTCTTTTGCTTTATCTACTTCTTTTTTAATATCAGACACTGGATTAATATCGATATCCATAACCTCTTTTATATCTTTTGTAATCCCTGATTCATCAGCACTTTTCTGAATTTCAGATTTAATATCGTTTGTAGCATTTTTTAGCTGCGCCATCATTTTAGCAAAAGCACGAGCCATCTCTGGTACTTTATCAGAACCAAAAAGCATCAATATAATTAATATAATAAAGAAAATTTCTCCTCCTCCGATTCCAAACATAAACTAATTGCTTTTATTGAAACACAAAACTACAAAGTTATCAGTGATTCTTACTCTTTTTAAACCAAAACCTAATGTTAAATTACTCTACTAGTAATTCTGAAGTATTCGCACTTTCTTTTTCATTCAGCAACTCAATAAACTGAAGTGCCAATTCCCCTACTCTATATTCTAATTTATTCTTGGTCATCGTTTTGTCATTCAACAAACTAATCACTTCATCATCCGAAACAGCAAAATAAACAAATCCTTTTACGTAAGCTTCTGGAATACTAAAATCTTGATGTAATTTATCTTCGTCAAAGAAATCTAAGAAACGCTCTTTTCGGAATTCTTGTTTTTCATACTTCAAGGCTTTCTTCAACATTTTTGTACGTCCAGAAATAGCATTCACTATCATATCAATAGGAATTAATCCCCCACCCGAAGTTGCAGTATACAAACGACGCTCAGCAGGAGTGTATTTTTTTATTCCTTTCGGTACTATGCCCAACGATTCCGAAGTAATTTTAGTAATTATAATCTCATCTAACTGATTCATTAACTCATTTTCTTCCAAAGGAATAAACAACAAATCTCTTCTAAAATCCAATTCGTCCAAAGTACGGCGAAAGCCAATGAAAAGCGCACCCGAAAACATCAAGGTATCATTAGGCCTAGCCTCAATGCCAAAATAACCTCCCTTAGACGTCATAATAGCCTCACCTGTATTTACGTTTGACACGTAAATCCCTTCAAGATTTTTGGACCTTGACACAATTTTCCCCTGAACAATATCTCGCTCTTGAGCAAAACTAACGATGGAAAATAAAAATAAGATAAAATATATAATGTATTTCATATAACTGAACCTAATAGATGTGCGTGTAAAAATATCCGATTATCCTGCATATTAAAATTATATAGACGTAAAATTATGTTAAATATAATAAATCCATTAAGATTCAACCTCACAAACCTATCAGATATTAAACACTGGAAACAAGTCGTTAACAAAAACCAACTACATCCTATTCCAGACTCTAATTAAAATTACATCCAAACGATTTTTAATCAAGGTAATTAAACACACAATCCAAAAATCCTTTGAACAACTTCTATAGAACCCAATACCAAACCTACTTCGCCTTCATCTTACAAACACCTTTACACATCATTACGTCTACATATTGAACTACTTCACATACCTCAAACCTATATCAATACAGGCTTATACGCACCTTGTACCAGACATCCACCACATTCCTACCAAACACATTCGGAAAAAAAGCTGATTTCCGAGCGTCTGTGATACTTGTCTCGAACTTGTCTCGAACAACTACTACACAAAAGCAGACCAAAACTAATCAATACAGCATTAAATAAGCAGTATTCACTAAACAAGTACTATGATTATAATGAAGTAAAAAAATGTCGTCTTAAGCAGATATTTTGCTTAGCCCCCAAGTTTTGCTCCTGATTCAAAAAAACTTTTTCCGAAGACAGATTCAACCTATGCAACACTTGTGTAGTCTATAAACTGGACCAAACTACTAGCAAATCAAGCTTAACCTAGACTTAGCCCTAAATAGAATTACGCCAATATGCTATTAGCCTATATTGAATATAATTTCTAATTTTGAAAAAACATTTAAAATTTATGAAGCGACTAATTATAGCAAGTACCTCCACTATTCATAACGGAGCGTTCTTAGATTATTTATTACCCGAATTAAAAAACCACTTTAAAGGAGTAAAAACAGTAACCTTCATCCCTTTTGCAAGACCAAGTGGTATTTCACACGATGAATATACTGAAAAAGTTAGAATTGCTTTTCAAAAAATAGACATCTCCGTAAAAGGAATTCACGAATATGAAAACCCTAAACAAGCGATTTTAGA
>JASLDM010000062.1 GCA_030151565.1 Flavobacterium sp.
ATTTTCTGTGTTTGCAAACAATTTTACCAAAAAATATTTATTTTTTTTATTTACCTACAATTGCCTTGTAGATATCATTACCATTAGCAAACAACAACAAACCTATAAGTATAAAGAACCCAACAACTTGTGCATTTTCTAAGAATTTATCACTTGGTTTTCTACCTGAAATAATTTCATATAATAAAAACATTACATGTCCTCCATCTAAAGCTGGAATAGGCAATAAGTTCATTACTCCAAGCATAATTGACAAGAAAGCAGTGATGCTCCAGAATATTTCCCAGCTCCAAAATTGTGGAAAAATATCAAATATAGCTTTAAAACCACCTACTCCTTTATACGCTCCCGTTTCAGGCGAGAAGATCATTTTAAGCTGTTTCCAATAACTTACAATTTTATCAATTCCTTTATTAAACCCTACAGGTATTGATTCTGCAAGTGTATATTCATGTTTACTAATTTGATATAACCCTAACTTCTGTAAATTATCATACGGCATCATAGCAGCGAAAGCAATCCCCATTTTTCCTTCTTCATCAATAGTAGCAGTCACTGTTTTAGATTGTCCATCGCGTTCAACAACAAATGTTACATCTTGTCCTTTATACGCATTTAGAATACCTTCCAATTGATCTACAAATTGAATTGGTTCTCCTCCAATATTTCTCACAATATCACGAGGCATAAATACTTCAAAATTAGCAGACTCTTTAACTACGTCCGTAATAACAAAAGGCAAACGTAATCCTACTAAACCATTCGATTTATTCTGCATTATTTGATCAATTAGATCTACTGGCAAATCAATAGCAATCTGATTTCCATCACGTTCAACCACAACTTGCTTCCCTAAAAGAATACTTTCATTTACTTCGTTAAAGTTAGCAATAGCCTTCCCATCAATACTTACTATTTTATCTCCTGTTTTCAATCCAGCATCTTGTAATGGTTTTGAAACCACCCAAACACCGTGGGCTACATCTTCATTCTTAATAAATAAATCCCCATAATGATATGTCATCCCTATATAGATAATAAAAGCCAATACAAAGTTAACCGTCACCCCTCCCAACATAATAATCAAGCGTTGCCAAGCTGGTTTAGAACGAAACTCCCAAGGTTGTGGTTCTTGTTTTAATTGCTCGGTATCCATGCTTTCATCTACCATTCCTGAAATCTTAACATACCCACCTAATGGCAACCAACCAATTCCATATTCCGTATCGCCTATCTTCTTTTTGAACAAAGAAAATTTGACATCAAAAAACAAATAAAACTTCTCTACCCTAGTTTTAAACAATTTGGCAGGAATAAAATGTCCTAACTCGTGCAAGATAATCAACAAGGATAAGCTCAATAAGAATTGAGAAAGCTTAATTACTATTTCCATTATAAATTTTTAGATTCTATTATTAAAAGACAAAAATAGAGTTTTAGTTTAACTAAATACTATTTTTTTACTAGACACTTCTTTTTTTAATCTTCAGCAAACAACATCCTTCATAATCTACTTCGTATACATAGAATCGAGTCGAATGCTATTTGCAAAAAGCTATGATTCCTCGCCTGCTGATTTCTCATATCACAAAAAGCTTTTAGAATTCGCTAAAAAGAGCTCTAATATCAAAAAACCAACGAACTTCAATAATAAAATCTGTTGAATACTAAAACTATTTTCTAACTTTGCTTTATCATTTAATTTTATAAATATGTTACAGATAGCTTTTATTAGAGAAAATCAAGAACACGTTGTCCAAGCTTTGGCAAAACGAAATCTTGATGTTGCCGATTTGGTGAATGAAGTGCTGGCTTTGGATGAAAAACGCAGAAGCACTCAAGTTGAATTAGACACCGTTTTAGCAGAATCCAATAAGCTATCCAAAAGCATTGGAGAATTGATGAAAAACGGTGAAAAAGCTAAAGCGGAATTAATCAAAGAAAAAACAACTTCTTTACGCGATCAAAGCAAAACATTAACCGACACAATCAACCAAATTGCGGAAGCACTTACAGAAAAACTGTACACACTTCCTAACCTACCTAATGAGATTGTTCCTGAAGGAAAAGGAGCTGAAGACAACCTAACCGTTTTTGAAGCTGGAGAAATTCCAACCTTACACGATGGAGCATTACCACATTGGGAATTGGCAAAAAAATACGACATTATCGATTTTGAACTTGGTAATAAAATTACAGGTGCAGGTTTTCCAGTATATAAAGGTAAAGGTGCTCGTTTACAACGTGCATTAATTTCTTATTTCCTTGATAAAAACACTGGGGCTGGGTATAAAGAATATCAAGTTCCTCACTTAATCAACGAGGCTTCTGGTTACGGTACAGGACAACTTCCTGACAAAGAAGGACAAATGTATCATTCTACTGTAGATGATCTTTATCTGATTCCTACAGCTGAAGTTCCGGTAACGAACTTATTTCGTGATGTAATTTTGCAAGAAAGTGAATTACCTATCCAATGTACTGCTTACACACCTTGTTTCCGTAGAGAAGCTGGTTCGTATGGAGCGCACGTAAGAGGTTTAAACCGTTTACACCAGTTCGATAAAGTAGAGATTGTACGTATAGAGCACCCAGAAAATTCTTATCAAGCGTTAGACGGAATGGTTGATCACGTAAAAGGAATTTTAGATGAATTGAAACTACCATACAGAATCTTGAGATTATGTGGTGGAGATATGGGTTTCACCTCTTCATTAACTTATGACTTTGAAGTATTCTCTACGGCTCAAGATCGTTGGTTAGAAATTAGTTCTGTATCTAACTTTGAAACATTCCAAGCAAATCGTTTGAAACTACGTTTTAAAGATAAAGATGGAAAGAACCAATTAGCTCATACACTAAACGGAAGTTCATTAGCTTTACCTCGTGTATTAGCTGGTATATTAGAAAACTACCAAACTCCTGAAGGGATCGTAATACCAGAAGTCCTGCGTGCTTACACAGGCTTTGATATTATCGATTAATTTTACGGAAAACATATATAATTTCTAAAGCACCAAAAAACAAAAAGCGATTTGGTGCTTTTTTTATCCAAAATGATCTTTGGTATTATTTATGTAACTAAAACAACGAACCGACTAATTTTGAACAAAATGATCATATATAACATTACTGTAAATATACACGAAAGCGTTCACGATGCTTGGATGACATGGGTAAACCAAAACTTTATACCCGAAATGATTGCAACTGGCAAATTCCAAAAAGCACGCATGGTAAAAGTACTTATTGAAGAAGAAATGGGAGGAACAACCTATTCCCTTCAGTTTGAAACCCCAGATAAAGAAACTCTTAGTCGTTTTTACACAGACGATTTTGACCGTTTCGAAAATGAATCTAAACGCCTTTTTGGCGAATTAATGCTGACCTTCAAAACAGAACTAGAATTAATCAGCGAACACTAAAAAGATAAAAATGGAAAAAGTAAAAGCAAAGAAACATTTGGGTCAACATTTTTTGATCGATGAAAATGTAGCCAAACGCATTGCCGACACTTTAACCTTAGAAAATTACACTAAGGTTTTGGAAATAGGTCCTGGAATGGGCGTCTTAACAAAGTATTTATTAGACAAGCCTATCGAAACCTTCGTCATCGAAATCGACAACGAATCAGTAGATTATTTAAACAAACATTATACACCATTACACAACCATATATTTAGTGAAGATTTCTTGAAATTCGACATTGCCGCCGCTTTCAATCACGAGCCATTTGCTATCATTGGAAACTTCCCTTATAACATTTCATCTCAAATCGTTTTTAAAGCTCTAGCTCTTCGTGAATATATTCCTGAATTTTCAGGGATGTTTCAAAAAGAAGTTGCCGAACGTATTTGTGAGAAAAAAGGAAGTAAGACCTATGGCATTTTATCCGTATTGACACAGGCTTTTTACGATACGGAGTACTTGTTTACAGTCTCGGAAACGGTATTTAATCCACCACCAAAAGTAAAATCAGGTGTAATGCGTATGCGTCGTAAAGAAAACTACACGTTGCCTTGCGATGAAAAGAAGTTTTTTACTGTAGTAAAAACAGCATTCAATCAAAGAAGAAAAACATTAAGAAACAGCTTAAAGTCATTAAATCTCCCTGATGAAATTCGAGATGAGGAAATCTTCAACTTGCGTCCAGAACAATTAGATTACACCGACTTTATTGCAATTACTCAAAAATTAGAAGCCTATGGAATTTAAAATCAGCAAAGAATCTATTCAACATATTGAAAACCTAATTGCTGACAAAAATGAAAAAGAGCTTTTAGTAATTTTAAAAGAACTTCACTTTGCAGATATTGCAGAGATAATGAATGAGCTTTCTTTTGAAAGCGCCATCTATATCTTTGACATTTTGGACAGTGAGGTTACTGCTGAAATTTTATTAGAACTAGACGAAGACGTTCGTGAATCAATCTTAGATACGCTTTCGCCTAAAGAAATCGCTGAGGAGCTAGACGAATTAAATACCGATGATGCAGTAGATATTATCTCCGAATTATCCCAAGACCGAAAAGAAGAAGTAATTTCTGAACTGGAAGATCTTGAACACGCAAAAGACATTGTAGAACTAATGCGTTATGACGACGATACTGCAGGGGGTTTAATGGGAAAAGAACTTGTTTCGGTCAATGAAAATTGGTCAGTACTTACTTGTGTCAAAGAAATGCGCAAGCAAGCCGAACACGTTTCTCGAGTACACTCTATATACGTAGTAGACGATAATCATCGTTTAAAAGGTCGTCTATCTTTAAAAGATTTACTAACAACCTCTACAACTTCTCACATAAGCGAAGTGTACATTAAAAATGTTGATTCTGTAAAAGTAGACACAAAGGATATTGAAGTCGCCCGTATTATGCAAAAATACGATTTAGAAGCTATTCCTGTAGTTGATGAAATGGGGCGCTTATTGGGCCGTATTACCATTGATGATGTCGTAGATGTTATTAAAGAAGAAGCAGATAAAGATTATCAATTAGCAGCAGGAATTTCTCAAGACGTTGAGGCAAACGACAGTATTCTAACCTTAACACGAGCTCGAATTCCTTGGCTTATTCTAGCTATGATTGGAGGCTTTGTAGCGGTAAACGTATCCCGAAGCTTTGAAGGAGCGATGGAGAAATTCCGCGTTTTGTTTTTCTTCACTCCACTCATCGCTGCAATGGCAGGAAATGTAGGCGTACAATCATCCGCTATTATTGTACAAGGTTTGGCCAACAATACCATATCGGGCTCTATATGGAAACGCTTACTAAAAGAAGTAACCCTAAGCTTATTTAATGGATTTTTACTTGCTATTATTCTAATGATCGGAAGTCACTTCTTACTTCAAGTAGATTATATCATAGGTATCACCGTTTCTATAGCCTTAGTAAGTGTTATTGTTATAGCAAGTTTGATAGGCACCTTTGTTCCTATTTTCTTAAACAAATACGGGATTGATCCAGCTTTAGCTACCGGTCCTTTTATTACAACTAGTAATGATATTTTTGGAATCTTGATCTATTTCTCGATTGCAAAAGTCATATTAGGATTTTAAACCACGACGCTTTAGCTAACAACTAAAGCGTTTTTTACAACTAATCGTATGAAAAAAGTACTACACCTAGACAGTAATCACCCGCTACTAATTGAGAACTTAGTTGAAATGGGGTATCAAAATATTGAGGACTATACCTCAACTAAAGAAGAAATCGAAAAAAACATTGCTAACTACGAAGGTATCATCATTCGCAGTCGTTTTAAAATAGACGCTTCTTTCCTAGAAAAAGCAACAAACCTAAAATTTATAGGTCGCGTAGGAGCTGGATTAGAAAATATAGATTGTGAGTTTGCTGCAAAAAAAGGAATTGCGCTAATCGCTGCACCAGAAGGCAATAGAACTGCAGTAGGAGAACAAGCCATAGGTATGCTATTGGCACTGATGAACAAACTCCTATTGGTAGATCAGGAAGTACGTCAAGGAATATGGATACGTGAAGGAAATCGAGGCCACGAAATTGAAGGGAAAACGGTAGGTATTATTGGATATGGAAATATGGGAAATGCTTTTGCTAAACGCCTTCAAGGATTTGATTGTAAAGTAATTTGTTATGACATTAAAGAAAATGTTGGGAACGCGTATGCTGAACAAGTAAGTCTAAATGAATTTCAAAGGCAGGCGGACATCGTGAGCTTACATACTCCACAAACCTCTGCTACAGAACATTTGATTGATGCTGATTTTATTGCTGCTTTTGCCAAACCCTTTTGGTTTATCAATACAGCTAGAGGAAAATCAGTAGATACTCAAGCTTTAGTAGCTGCATTAGACAGCGGTAAAATCATTGGTGCTGGATTGGACGTGTTGGAATATGAGAAAAGCTCCTTTGAAAACATGTTTTCAGATCAAAAACTTCCTGAACCATTACAAC
>JASLDM010000014.1 GCA_030151565.1 Flavobacterium sp.
TCGGGTGGTGTGAGAACCATTACACCGGGCATTAAATTGAAGTGATATGGCAGCGAGTGAAATAAGGCAATATATACAGGCGATTGTTGGAGATATGAGTAACCTGCCCGTTAGCGGTGTTGTTCAATCTGTGGAGGGTGAAACGTGTAGTGTGGAACTTGTGGGTGGTTTGGTGGTTTCGGATGTGCGTTTGAAAGCTACGGTTTCAGCTGGCGATAAAAAGATATTATTGACTCCGAAAAAAGGTAGTTCGGTTTTGATGTTGTCGAGTGATTTAACGGTTTCTAACTTGACCGTGATTGCGGTTGACGAGGTTGAGAAGATTGAAATACTTACTGATTCACTTTCTATTGTTGTGGATGATAAAGTGAGTATTAAAAATTCCCGCGTGAATTTGATGGATGTGTTTAGCGATTTGTTTGCCTTACTACGGACATTTCAAGTGACTACTCCAGCTGGACCATCAGGGGCTGTTTTGACGCCTACGGTAAAGAAGATTGATGCTGTTGAAAAAGCTATTAAAACACTATTAAAATAACGTTTAAACACTATTAAATATGGCTTTGGATAAAAGTAAGTTGAAGAATGATATTTCGTCTATTATGACTGAGATGTTGAAACGTGAAGAGAATTCTGTTGAGGAGTTTGCTAGCCGCTTGGCAAATGCTATTGATGCGTATGTGAAGGATGCTGAGATTGTTTATATAGCTGGATTAACCGCGTCGTCTTTTCCTGTTGTTGGAACTTTTGAAGGTAGTTTGAAATGAAAAAACGAGGCATTCAATTAGTAGATGATTCGGCTGAGCACTTGATGGACTTGGCTGTTGAAGTGGTTCGAGATGCTTCGGGCTTGATTGTTCAAGGGATGCGTGTTGGTGATACGTTGGAACAAAACAAGGCCTTGCTCTTGATGATTCACCCGGGCGAACTTCGAATGAGTCCGCTTGTTGGGGTTGGCTTGTCGGATATGATTTTGGATCATGATTATTTGGCTTTTAGACACCGCATTAGAGAGCAGTTTGCTATGGATGGATTACGTGTAACGAGATTGGATTTGTACCCTAATAAACCAGTTATAATTGAAGCTAATTATGATAGTTAAATCAGGTCAGAACTTATTAGATGTCGCAATTCAAGAGTGTGGCGATGTGAGAGCAGCGTTTAGGATTGCTTTAGAAAATGGTTTATCGCTTACTGATATTCCTTTTACAGGTATGGAAATTAAAATACCTGAGCATGGTTTTAAAAATAAAGGTATGGCGCGTTTGTTTTCGGAGACGAAAAGAGGAATTGCTACTACAGACGAAATAAGTAGAAGTTTAAACGACTATCTATTGAAAAACACTAACCCTACGGTACTATGAGAGAATTACAGGACATAAAAAAAGAAATGACAGATCGCTTTGTAAATGATTCGGTTGTTGTAGAAAGGTATGGATTGGTACCAGGGCAAGATTTCGATTCGCAGTTTAGTACTGTTTCACTTGAAAACATCTTGTTTGATGTGATTGCTTATGCGCTATGGGTGTTTTACAATTTATTAGAATTATACAAATCTGATATTAATGAGGTGATATCGGAGTCTCGCATTCATACACAAAAATGGTTTAGAGCAAAAGCACTTGAATATATGCACGGGTATGCTTTGAATGATTCTGACAAGTACGACACTACTGGACTCACAGAACAAGAGATTACAAGTGCGAAACTCATTGCGAATGCTGCACCAGTAAAAATGCGCGGTTTCTTACGTATGAAGGTTGTTAAGATGGTATCGGATGAGTTGGCGCCTTTGTCTCCTAGTGAGCTTTCGGCCTTTAGCACGTACATGAATTTCGTGACTGATGCCGGAACCTACGTTGTAGCAACTTCCAACGAAGCCGATGATCTCAAATTGACACTAGATGTTTATTACGATAATTTGGTTTTGGCTGGTGATGGTTCTCGACGTGATGGGACATCTGCAACTCCTGTGCTCGATGCGGTTCACGATTATTTAAAGTCGTTGCGATTTAATGGTTCTTTTATAGAGAGCAAGCTTGAAAAAGAAATTGAAGCCGTTGACGGGGTTGCTATGGTTAAGGTTGTTGGGGCTTGGAGCAAGTATGGGTCTTATTCCTACGACTCTTTAAACAATCCGAATGTTGGGTTGATTAATGAAATTCGAGTGGCTGACGCTGGTTATATGCGGTTGGATGATGCTAATTCTATTATAAACTTTAAAGTATTTTCTGATTATGAATAGACCTATCTATAATGTGAATTGGTTTCGATTGGTTCGGGAATATCTGTTACCTCTTTTAAGACTTCCGTTTATAACGGCATTTGTTAATAGCTGTATTGCTCCAATTGTAAGTGCGCATAAGTCGTTCATAATCTTTAAAAAAGATGCTGATTATAGGGTGATGCACAATAGTCAAATTTGCTATCTACAAAAGATGTTGAATGATAAGTTTGACAACTCCTTGCGACGAATTAAGGTTCAAAACATACCACCACGAATACCGCTATGGGTGTATTACCCGGAAGACAATAAACCAAAATACATCTATAACGAGGAGGACGAGAAACCGCTATATATGTATAATGCTGGCGATTATTTCAACGAGTTTGATTTTGAAATAATAATACCTGTTGTTTTGCTTGCTCTTGAAGAGCAGATGAGAGCAAATGTCAACTATTACAAACTTTATTCTAAAAATTATAAAATAACAACACGATGAAAAAGGTGCTTTTTTCTGCGACAGGTTTTCCTGTTACAATCAAAACGCTTGAGTATTTGCAGGAGAATACTCAAGAAGCTATTAAGGGCTTGCTTAGAGATTTTGAAGACTATAGAGTTATATGGGGGATGAATATTAACCCCGCAGGTAATGCTATAACAGATGGTGCTTTTGCGTATAAAAATGAGATCATTCCATTTATTGGAGGTCCTATTGCTGGAGAAAATCCAACAATTACCGTTAATGAGCTTTTAGAAAACGCAAATTATAACTCGAACCCGTCAAATGTAGAGTATTTAGAAGCGCTTCCTGCTTATGCTTCACGTGCTGCAATGATTGGTACAGGAGGAATTTCTACGTTTTTAGTGTCGCAATTAAAACACTATAGTGAGCAGGTTGTGATTGCTCAAGGCGTTTCAGTTTTTGAGGATGCTGAGCCTGTTGATGGAATGTTCGAAGGGGTTGTGTTTTGCAACCACAGAACCTTAACAGATCAGGAATTAGAAAATAGTATGATCCTTTACACTTTAACCAGGTATAATAATACAAGCTCCTATATGGCTGGTGCTAAGCATAACCTTTTATATAGATTCAAGGAGCGGTTCGCTATTTCAGTAAGTATGAATATGAATACGCATGAGAAACCAGAGGTGCAGTGGCAAATTGTAAGATTTAAAAAATAATAAAACATGGCATTAGATAAATTAAATATAGAAGAAAAGGTCGATAACGAAACAAAGAGAAAGCTGTTGGATTCAGGTTTGGTTGCTGAAGACGAAACGTTGTCAGCTAAAGAAGTGAATGCAATGAGTTCCAAGATTAATGAGCTTGTGGACGCGTATAATTTTGGAACTCCTATTACTGGGTTCAATTTTAAAGAAAACGTGGCTACTTATGCAGATTTGCCTACTGAGGGCAATGAAGTGAACGATGGATATGGTGTGCTGGCTGATGGCTTGGTATATGTGTGGAATGGTTCAGCGTTTCCAAGTGATGGCGATGGGATTGATTTGGGGTTGAAAGCGAAAGGTAAAGTTGAGGAGGGGGATATGAGGGCCGTTAGTGGGGAGGAGGTTGATTTAAAGACGCTTACTAAATCAGAGTTTCTTGAAAAAGCAAGAGAATCAGTTAATTTGTTCGACAAAGAAGCTGTATCTTTTGGAAAATCCATAGGATTATCAGGAAATATTTACAGTACATCTAACCAAGATTTGGTAATTTCCGACTACATAAAGGTTAAAAAAGGAGTTAAAATAGGTATAAGTGGTTGGTTTGTATCTAACAATGATTACCGAAGATGTGGTGTATATGAAAACATAGGGGATACTATTGCTTTAGAGTCAAAAGTAGTAACAGACAACTATTTTACACCAAACTATGAGGGTTTTTTAGTTGTAAGAGTCGTTGTATCTTCTAGTCCAGCGTACGATAAAAGAGAAACCTTACAGATACAAGAGGGAGGAATAACGGATTATGAGCCATATTCGCCTAATTTTGAAGAAAAGATTAAAACTAAATATTTACCGAAACAAAACATTGTTGATCTAAAAAAAGTAGTGTCATTTAATAGGTTAGATTCTGATTTATTACATATAAGCAAAACAGTTAATGAATTTGGTGATGTTATAGATGGTGATCCTAAAGATTATACCTATGGACCTATACAGAGCGAGCAATCTAATTTCATTTATGTTAGAAATATGCCCCCTAATCATAAACACACTGTTACTGTTATAGGTGTGGATGATAAGGTTATTTACAGAGGTGTTAATTCTTTTGTTGGAAAAGAGGGCACTATTAGGAATAGACAAGGTTCATATAAGATGTATCTGTCGGGAAAATTTAATACAAAAGAAGAATTAAAGATTTGTTCATTGTCTTTTTTTAGGAGCTCTGATACATTTCTTAAATTAAATGCGGATTCTAATGTTACCACGAGGACTTTACCAAAGCCGATTCATCCGAAATTAACTAAGATTACCAAATCTATTGGAAAAAACAAAGACTTGACTTATAGGCAGTTCACAATAAAAAGCGATGTAGATACTGAGCAAGAAGTTATTGTGCCTATACACTTGAATTGGGGTGTTGCTCCAGATTATGCTTCTGAAAGAGAGAGATTTGTTTTTATGCAAGAAAAATGTTTTAAAGACTTTTCTGATATTTCAATAGTAAATAGTGAAACGAATGAAATATTGCCTATTGACGTTCAAGCGGGCAATTATTCATTAATACCAGTTACTAATGGTTATATGGCAATGTTCCAAGACCACCAAGATAAGAACATTATTGTTGGAGCTAACAGAGGCGGAGGCGGTTTGTTTAAATCAGTTGATTTTGGTAAAACATTTGAATCTTTAAATATAGATGGTCAACTTTGCTTTATGTCTAAGAAGGGAGATTTGTTTTATATGGTAAAAACATCAGATAAGGCTGAGATTTGGAAAACAACAAAGTCAAGTGATTATTCAGATGGACATTTAGTGCTAACATTGGAATACCAGTCTTCTGTTATTAATCCGAGCCAGTTTACAGAAGATAATGAAGCTAATATTTTTATGGGCACGTATCAAAATGAATTTGATACTCGAGTTTATAAATCAACTGATGGTGGCGAAAATTGGTTTTTAAAGTTTTCAACAATAAAGCATCAACACGTACATTTATTGCATTTTGAAAAAACAGACGATACACTATGGTTGTCTTGCGATGGTTCAGTAGATAGCATGCAAAACAACGGGGTGGATCCTGACGTCGGAATGGCTTTATATAAATCAACTGATGGCGGTGAAAATTGGGAAATGGTCGCATTACCTTTTACAACAGACAAAGGTTTTGGGGCTAAGATTGGGGACTATTGTTTTGGCGCAGGAGAAGCTAATATAAAAGCAACTCCTTCACTTTTTAGAACTAAAGATTATAAAAACATAGAAATATTAGACGAAGTTCCTTGTATGAACTCTATTTTAAAGAAATTTGACAGTAATTTAATTAAAATTTGCCAACCATACCGAGATTTTGGTTATTCACAGGTATTGCTTTCAACAGATTTCGGAAAATCTTTCGCACCTATTTATCAATCAGCTTTCATAAATACCAATAATCTAACATTAGCTTATCGATACGGTTCAGATGATTTCGAAAACATGACAGATGAGCAAGGGAAAGAGTTTAAATGGATGTGTTCAGGTAGTGGTGAATATAAGCCATTTAGATTATATATTGGGAGAGATACTGATTATCAGTCTATAGTGTATATGAAGACAAGATTGAAAAAGGGTGATAATGTTTTTAAAGTGGTTAGTAAAACTAATGATAACCCTTCATTTGAAGTAAATGGAGCTGATTCGGAAGTTTTTAAAGTTGAATTTAAAGATAATAATGCTGAATTAAGTAGTGGTATTTCAGTGCCTTATAATCAAGATACTTTGCAAGCACAAGGAGTATATAATTCATTCAGATTTCCTTATAGCCACTCAGGATCAGCAATTAATTTGCCGAAAGGCTTAGCTGTGCCTATCAACGTGTATAATATTAAAACTATTAGATTTGGTTATAAATCTGTCACTAACTCATCTAATGGTGTGAATAAGAGAGTATCTATTTTAAAAGGTTCTAATTTAGAAATATTTAGAAATAACCAAGACTTATTGCTTGTGTTAAATGGTTTAGAGTATGTGTTCACTTATGTTTTTAGGTCACAATTTACTTACACTCCTACGGATTTAGTTCTAACTTTTGAAAATGGTTCTGTGAAGTTATATGGGAATGGTTATTTACATAATACACTATCTTGTAATGTGCCTTCTATTGGTTTTGACTATTTGAATGTACAAGATAGGAATTCAGAAAATATAATTGAAAATACAGATTTGATTTCCAATATAAAGCTATATGATAAAAATTTTACACAACATGAAGTTGTAGAACTATTTGAAGGAGTTAAGTTTTTTTGATCCTGTGTTTTTTAAAAAATTTAAACCCCGTTTAAGTGATGTTTTAACGGGGTAATGTTTACTGGTATTTATGTACATTTTAAAATAAATTTATGTACATTTCATTTTTGCGATTATACTTATAAAAGAAATATCCCTACTGCTCCGGAATTTAAAATCAGTAGGGGTGAAAACATTTATACAAGGATTAATTTTATGGATAACAGTTAGTATTACTATAATCGCAAAAATGAAATGTACATAAATTTATTTTAAAATGTACATAAATACCAGTAAACATTACCCCGTTAAAACATCACT
>JASLDM010000082.1 GCA_030151565.1 Flavobacterium sp.
ACCAACCTCCTAATTTTGAAATCTAATCCTGCATATAGCAAGGTAACAATTGGACTGATAATGTTGAAAAAAGCATACGGAGCATAGGCAAAAGTATCAATTCCAAGTACTCCAGAGTGATACGCTCCACAAGTATTCCAAGGGATTAAAACAGAGGTAACCGTTCCAGAATCTTCTAAAGTTCTACTCAGGTTTTCAGGTGCTAAACCTTTATCTTTATAGGCCTTAGCAAACATTTTTCCTGGCACTACAATAGACAAGTATTGGTCAGAAGCCGTTAAGTTTATGGCAACACAACTTGCAACCGTACTGGCAAAAAGACCAAAAATACTATTAGCCAATTTTAGTAAAGCTTTTGATATCGTTTTCAAGGCACCAATAGCTTCCATAGCGCCACCAAAAAACATAGCACAGATAATAAGCCATACTGTGTTTAGCATACTTGCCATACCTCCAGCTTCAAACAAGCTGTTTAAGCTTTCCAGTGGTGAGACAATTTTGATATCTGTAGTCAAGGCATTCATAATTCCCCTATAGCCAACCGTCCAGTCTAATTGGGTGCCTCCACCTATTAAAGCCACTATGTTTGGTTGAAATATCAAAGCGAAAACAGCGCCCATTAAAGTACCAAACATCAGTGCAATTAAGGGCTGTACCTTTTTCACGATTAAGAAAACAACCATTACAGGAACTAAGAACAACCAAGGACTAATTGTAAATGTAGTGCTAATGGCTTCTAAGGTAGCTTTAGTATCTGTTGTTCCAGATACGTCTTGCGTAAAACCTAATACAATAAAGATAATTAAGGTTAACACAAGTGTAGGCACAGTAGTGTAGAGCATATAGCGAATGTGGGTGAACAAATCCGTTCCTGCCATGGCTGGTGCCAGGTTAGTAGTATCGGATAAAGGCGACATTTTATCTCCAAAATAAGCACCTGATATAACTGCACCACCTATCATACCCAACGGGATTCCCATTGTGTTTCCAATTCCTACCAAAGCAATACCTACCGTAGCGGAGGTAGTCCAAGAACTGCCTGTTGCAATCGAGATTACAGCACAGATAATAACACAAGCAGGTAAAAATATAGATGGATGTAGTATTTGAAGTCCGTAGTAAATCATCGTAGGGATTATGCCACTCAAAAGCCAAGTACCCGAGAGCGAGCCTACTAAAAGAAGTATGAAAATAGCACCCGACGTATCTCTAATGTTTTTGGTGACTTTGCTCAAAATATGTTCATACGGAACCTTGTTTAGCATTCCTACCATTGTGGCAATAGCGCCTCCAATCAGCAAAATAAATTGATTAGAACCCGATAGGGCTTCATCTCCGTAAATAAATACGTTGATTGCTAAAAGGGCTACCAATAATACCACAGGTATTAAGGCTTGTGTAAGGCTAATGGCTTTTACTTCTTGTGTAGGCTTCTCTATTGGAGTCATTCTTCTTTGATTTGAAATGCTAATTTAAGTAATTATTAAAACTAACAAAGTTTTTTAATTCCCACTCCATTTATTTTAAGAGTTGCAAAAAGTGCTACTAGATGATTTTTAGTGTTTTATAAGTTTGATTAAAATAAAGTTAATGTAAATACAATGAAAATATTTGTTAATTGATAAAATAGTACTAAATTACGCTAATTATTTATGTATTGTGTTTTTAGATAAATTGTAAATGATTTAAATAAAATGTTGTCTGGGTGTTTTAGAGGCACCTTTTTAAAGAGCTACTTCTGTCCCGTCAAGATAGAAGTAGTTTTTTATTCTGTTCTTCGTAACTTTGCAACAAATTAAGAATTTATGATTGTTAGAAATAAGAAGCACATACTTCAAATGCTTTTTACCTGGAAGGGTTCTGTTTTAAAAAAAATATATCCAGTTTTAATATTGTTATTTGCTTTTTCTTGGGGAGTGTTTGCATTTCACTACTATTTCCCAGAAATCATTATTCCATTAAATGTTTCTGCCTTTACTTTATTAGGGATTTCCTTAGCTATTTTCTTGGGGTTTTGTAATAATGCTGCCTATGATCGGTTTTGGGAAGGTCGTAAATTATGGGGGAGTTTGGTGATCCATACGCGTTCTTTGACGTATCAAATCCTAAATTATGTAGAGATTGATATGGTGATTGATCAAGAGCAAAAAGACCAAGCTATTCGTATGATTGCGGCTTTTGGTTATGCCTTAAAAGATCAGTTGCGAAGTGAACAGGATTGTCAAGAAGTAAAACGACTTTTAGGCGATGAATTGTATGCTGAGTTTGCAGAAAAAAAATACAAGCCTTCTTTTATATTGCATAAATTGACAGAATGGGTGCAAGTCCAGTATAAAATGGATCGTATTGATACTATTACGCGTGCGCGTATCGATGAAAATATCAATGAACTGTCTATGATTTTGGGGGGATGTGAACGTATTTTACATACCCGAATTCCTTTTCCTTATTTTGTATTATTAGACCGAACGGTGTACATATACTGCTTTATTTTACCTTTTGGATTAATTGAAATGATCAATTGGGCGATGCCTTTCTTTGTTACTTTTGTAGCGTATTCGTTCATTGCACTAGATGCAATTGCTGTAGAAATAGCAGAACCTTTTGGAAAAGAGGAAAATGATTTAGCACTCTATCAGATATGCCAAGGGATTGAATATTCCATATTTGAATTGGCCGAATTGCCACTGCCGGATATCAGTGCTCCAAACGAAAAATTTATTATTGAATAAACCTTTTTTTAAAACCGCTTTTAGCGGTTTTTTTTATCTCAAAATTTAACATTTTATGTTGAAAAAAATGTGACTCAAGTGAATTGACTTTTTTCTATTGTAAATTATATTTGCTTACTTTTTTTAAAACAATATATGGTAAATTTTGAGGTTAACTTATGTTATGAGGTTATTATTGAGAATTTGACAAATAACAAGTTTGCTATTTCCGATGGTTTTTTCTCCGATGCTGAGGTAAAGCTTTTGCGTGAAGAATTGTTGCTAAAGCAGGAGGAAGAAAACTTTAGAAAAGCAGCAATTGGTAACCTTTTTAATGAACAAGTAATCAAGTCTATTCGTGGGGATTCTATTTTGTGGATTGACGAAAGTGCCATTAGTGAAGTCGAAACGATTTTCTTTTCAAAAATTAGAGATTTTATCGCTTACCTCAATCGTACTTGTTATTTGGGTATTCAAGAGCAAGAATTTCATTATGCTATATATCCAGAGGGTACGTTTTACAAGCGCCACTTAGATGTTTTTCAAAATGACGATAGACGTACCTTGTCTATGGTTTTGTACCTAAACGATGAAGATTGGCAAGCTGATTACGGAGGGGAGTTGGCGTTGTATTTACCGTCGGATAGTGGAGAAGAAATTACCAAGCTGATTCAGCCTTTAGCAGGTCGTTTTGTTATTTTTGATAGTAAAACGTTAGAACACGAAGTTTTGAAAGTAAAGCAACCTCGATACAGTATTACAGGGTGGCTGAAAACGAGATAAATAATGTGTTTTTTTAGAGAGTCGTTTTGCTTCTTTTGTGGTTAAAAATCGATTGACCGATCTTATAAGCCGCATAAGAGGTTTAACCTAGTTTTGTGTGTAATTTGTTCGAGACTTGTTTCGGACAAGTCCCACACAGCCTTGGAAAAAAGCTTTTTTTCAGAAGAAGAGTGGTCGGAATGTGGTGGATGTGTGGTATATGTTCCGTACAAGCCTTGTATTATAAGGGATGAAAGGGGGTATGAGGTGTGTTTTTCTAAAAAAAATAGTTGTCCAAATAACACTTGCTTATGAGGGGCGTTTGTTGTTAATGTAATTAGAAGCAGGTTGTTTTTTAATAAAGAAGTTTGTCTTTTGTTTCGGAATACTAGATTACTGGATAATTGAAAATGCTAAAAAGGCAGTATGGGGTATTAAAAAAAGGGAATCTGATTAGATTCCCTTTTTTAGTTTTATTTTTTGTAATCAAATTCCATTGGAACTTCTACTTTCTTAGCAATTCGTTCGGCTTGTAAAGCGCGTAGTTCTACACGTCTAATTTTACCGCTAACCGTTTTAGGTAAATCTGTTACAAATTCTATTTTTCGTGGCATTTTATAAGGAGCAAGATGGGTGCGTGCGTATTTGAATAATTCTTCGGCAAGCGATGCTGAAGCTTTTTCTGGATTGTTCAAAATCACAAAAGCTTTTACTTCATACCCTTTGATTGGGTGTGGGCTAGCAACCACTGCTGATTCTAATACCAAATCGTGTTCTAATAATACGCTTTCAACCTCAAAAGGGCCAATGCGGTAGTCCGATGCTTTAATTACATCATCATCCCTACCTATAAACCAAATGTAGCCGTCTTCATCTTTGTATGCCTTGTCGCCTGTAAAGTAAACATCGTTTCTAAATACTTGTTTCTCTTTTTCTTTATCGTACAAATAGCCTTTAAAAAGTCCGTTTAGTTTTTTGGTATTTGTTTTCACACAAATATTCCCCTCTTCATTTATAGGTACTTCTTTTCCATTGTCATCAGCAATAATCACATCATACAGAAAGGTTGGTTTTCCCATCGAGCCAAATTTTACTTTGTTTCCAGGTAAGTTTGCTACCATACACGTACTTTCTGTTTGTCCAAAACCATCGCGGATGATGATGCCAGTACCTTCTTTCCATTCTTCAATAACCTCTGGATTCAAAGGTTCGCCCGCGGCAACACATTGGCGTAGGCTGAATTGGTAATCCTTTAGATTTTCTTGAATAAAAAGGCGCAATACGGTTGGCGGAGCACACAACGTGGTGATCTTGTGTTTTTCGATCAAGCCCAAGGTAGTTGCTGCGTTAAAGCGATCGGTGGTGTGGTGTGCAAAAATGGTAGCTCCAACGTTCCAAGGTGCAAATACGCTACTCCAAGCAAACTTAGCCCATCCGGGTTGGGAGATGTTGTAGTGAATGTCGTTTTCTTGAACACCTATCCAAGAGGTAGTTGTTAAATGTCCTAAAGGATGACTGAGTTGGGTGTGGCATACAATTTTTGGCAAGCCCGTAGTTCCTGAGGTAAAAAACATAAACAGGGTGTCGTCTGGCTTGGTGGTTGCTCCATCAGCTTCCGTGCTTTGATCGTCCAATACGCTTAGTGGATACCAGCCGTCACGAGTGCCGTCTGCAATGATTTTCACCGGTACATCAACTCCAGAAAGACGAATAGCTTCATCTATCTTAGCGGCGTTATCCTGATCGGAGATGATTACTTTGGGCATTGTTTTTTCAAAGCGATAAGCCAAGTCATTAGCTCCTAAAATACTGGCAGCAGGAACTAGTTGATACCCCGCTTTGATGGTTGCCAAAGTAGCTACCCAGTTGATGCGTTGCAACATCAGTTGGGTAAGAAGGGT
>JASLDM010000020.1 GCA_030151565.1 Flavobacterium sp.
AGCACTCAAAACCCCGAC
The DNA here is from genome assembly GCA_030151565.1 of Flavobacterium sp. Lineage (GTDB taxonomy): Bacteria > Bacteroidota > Bacteroidia > Flavobacteriales > Flavobacteriaceae > Flavobacterium. Next base: position 19 of record JASLDM010000020.1, read on the forward strand.
CCTTTTATTTATGAAATGGTATCATTATATAGCTGCTTTTTTTGCAGGTTTCTTTGTAGCCAACGTAGTACCTCATTTTGTACACGGAATATCTGGAGAAAGTTTTCCAACCCCATTCTCAAACCCTCCTTTAACAGGACTATCCTCACCAACCGTCAATGTATTATGGGCGTGCCTAAATATGTTAATCGGCTATTTCCTTTTCAGAGCAGGTAAAATATCCAACAAAAACAAAATGGCTCTTGCCGTATTCTTTATAGGAATTGTGGCTTGTGCGGTAATGCTTAGCATTGATATGGCAAACAAAGTGCCTCAATAACACCTACAAATCATTTTCTATACCCACGCGAAAACATCTCATTACAATGCTTTCGCGTGAGATACGGATTACCCCACAAGATACGCCGCAACGTATCTTGTTTGGTTTTTTGCTTATACACATTACTACAAATAAATAAGTCTGTAGACATAGAAACTTTAAAAGCTAAGTTATAATTTAATAGATTAATTCAAGAATCATCATAGGCAGTAATAAAAAATAGTTTTGATAATGAATTCTCTGATTTAATATTTTTTTTACGACTTAGGGAAGTAAAAACTTGATACATTAGTTATTTACAAACAATATCTCAATGATTTTTATCATTATATTTAAAAGTAAAACGAAAGAATAAATTAGAATAAAAACTTAGCAAGAGAGTAGTACAAAAGAAAATCTACTATGAATATAGACAGTAAACGAGTTTTACCAACAATTGTTTCAATCTTCCAGAAATAATAGTCTCCCCTATCATAAAATCGCAGTAAAATTCCTTTAATAAAACCTACAATTAAAGAGGGAACTAAAACAACTTGCAATAAAAAAAATATTGAATAATACCATTTGAATTTAAAACCTATAATAATAGCAGTAATAATTACTAAAGCAATAGACAAATTACCTAAACTTTTTAAAATATAGTGAAAAGGTTTTGCTTGATTAATTTGCCAACTTAGGGGACTTTGAATACTAGGTGATATTCTTTGCTCTAAATATTTATTGGCTAAATTATTTATTGGCAAATAGATTAAGAGAAGGATATTTATTAATTCAGGAAAAAAATTCAAGTATTCATTCATAATGAAGATGTTTTGTTTCTAAAAATCACGTTAATCACAAGCTTAAAGATAGTAAAAATTGATTATCTTACAATTTCTTAATCAAGAATTTGATTTTTTTCACTTTCTTTCCAAGAAGGTATTTCTCTTTAAATTGTAATTTAATAATAAAGAATAAGTATGTTGATAATTGGTAATTATATTGATAATGTAAAATGTGAAAGTTTTAAAGATCTTAAAACAAATAGAATTAGAATTAGACCACTTTCAGGTCAAAATATACCAACAGATTTAGTTATTGAAAGTTCTAAAGTTTTTAGAGATCCAAATAAATATCCTTTGGGAAGTATTTTTATTGCAAAACGAGTTAAAGTTTGTCAAAAAGAAATAGGAAGAACTTATTTGAGAGCAGATAAACAGGAATTAGATTTTGTAAAATAAATTAGATTTCTAAAGTAAAATTAAAAGGTTAGCCTATCTAATCTGCAACTATCATCAAAACACAGTCCCCTTTACTCAACCTTTATAAAATAATGAACGAAAAAGAATATTTTAAAATTGGAGATAAAAAGAATCTACCTTTAAGATGTCCTATCTTAAACTATTGTAGCAGAAGATTTATAACAATCTATTTTAATTCTGATTATGCTAAATACGACTCTGGTTTAACTATGGAAGAAGCTTTACTTAAAGACGGAACAATGCCAAATGATTATCAATCTAAAAAAATTGATTTACAGGGTGAACCGCCGACTTGGATAAAAGGTAATTCATATTATCATTATGATGGTATGTGTCCTGAAGTAAATCTCTTTGATTCAATGAACTCACTATGCAAAGGAGAAGCCTGTACCTCTGCTAAATACGATAAAGAAAGTAATAAGCCTAAACGTAAAATTTTAAAAACTCAACATTATTCTGAATGCCCTGAATTTAGTTTATTTATGTTTGAAAATGGCAAAAAAACAAAATCTAAACCAAGAAAAAATATCCCAGCCAAAACTCGATCAATTTTACAAAAAGAGATAAAATCAACTTGTCCAATTTGTTCAAATGAAGATGTTGGACACTTTCAAATTCACCATATTGATGAAAACCCAATGAATAATGAACTTGAAAATTTATTAATGCTTTGTCCAAATTGTCATTCAAAAATAACTAAAGGAGACATCAAATATGAAGAAGTAATCATTATAAAATCTAATCTAAAGAGCTAAATACCTAAAAAACGCTTTTAAAACTTTGAACCCCACAAAATCCCCCCCACAACGTATCTTGTTTTCATTTACCCCTACCCTAACAAACAAAACCCTATTTTAGCAAAACAAAACCAACACCACAAATGGACAAAAAAGCTAAAAACATCCTATTCAAAACCTATTGGAAAAGCGGATGGATCAACGTAAAAGACAGGCAAACACCCCCTGACGATCTGGCCTATGCCAAGGCAAAAGGACTAATGTTTGACCCCCTAACTATTTCCCACGACACCTGCTTAGACCTCATAGCCAACATACTCCCTACCATCTCAACGCAACTCGTAGCCAAAGCTTTCCTAAGCAGCCTATCTACCAGACGCTTAGACTGGCGCTCTGGCCTAGCCTCTTACTTCATTGCCAAGCAACTATCGCCTCACAAATACTCCAAAGCGATTAGCGGACAAAGTTATGATCTAAACGGAAACGTAACACACATAAGCTATACGTGTGGGATATGTAGAGATTTGAAATACGGAATTATTGGCGAGGAACACTACGTTGATAAAGACCTAAACGTATTGAACTTTGAAAGAATTAAATGGGGTGGCGTAAGACATGGCGAACTTGTCTACACCTTGTTTGACCTTCAACAACTGCAAGCGGCAGCCATCCCAGAACCGACCACAGAAGACATCGAGATTTTCAAAAATATACTAACGGTAATCGAAAACTCTCAACCCAACGACTATCCAAGTGCCTTAGAAAAAAACCTCGCATCAGTTGTCAAATCAACCAAAGACGAACGCCAGATACTAATTGAAATACTAGCGTGTATCGACCTCCTTAAACCTGCCTCTTATGACAGACCCGTGAAAGGAAAACACGATTGGACTTTTGTTACCTATTGGCGTGGCGAGGACAAATACAATAAGGACGCTTTAAAGCAGTATTTCGGCAAATATAGAATCTAACCCTACACAAACGTCCTCATTGCTTACAACGCGTTTATAGAACCTGTGCGTCATCGCACGCAAGCACCACGCCCTATTCTCATAAACGTTCAACGCATACCTAAATTACCACTTAAAGAACGCCTTGAGCGACAAATAAATCCCTTGAATTACAGAACCCGTAAATTCCGCGTCTTCTGTATTTTGAGATTTACGCGTCCCCCTCACCGTATACACATCTGTTGTTGAGGTAATTGTAGCATCAAAGGTATTTTCGTCTATAAAAGTTGCCTCTATTAAAAAAGGCTCTGATTGATGAAAGGAAGAACATACAAACCCATCCGCAGTCATAACCCCATCAATCCCCTGAACACCTCCAGCCCCATACGCCTTGCCTAGCACAGTATGATTATTTCTGTATAAATCAAAGGTTTGCACTCTATCTATAGCATACCGAAGCAGTTCCTTAGAATCACTTAAATCCTTTAAGGTACCAAAATCAAGCTCCCAAGTACCTGTGGGTGAAATATCTGTAGGCTTTGCTACTTGTGGAAAAGCAGACTCCTGTTTGTTCTTCTTTGCTACTACAAATTGGGCACGTTCTACCTTGGTAGTAACACCATCTAAATATACACCTGATACCGTATCGCCCTTTCTAACTCCTCTAAACTCGCTGTGTACCCCTGCCTTAAAACGAATAGAATCCAAACCCTTTTGTCCCTCACCTCCTTCTTGCCAATAGCTCCAATGTGCTACTTCCGAACCACTAAATATGCGTACTTGGCGTACTCCCTCACTTCCTTCTACGCCAAACAACAAAGGAATCTGCACGCCATCTTGTACCCTAAAATGTCCTTGCCACACCTCATAACCGTATTGCCCAGCATCCTTTGGCTCCAACTCATAACTTTTAGAACAAGACAAGAAAAAGAAAGGGACGCTTGCGAGCATCAAAAAGGAGGGTGATTTTTTCATAATAAAAGGACTGACGTTTTTCTAGTAAATCAGCTTGAAAGCGCTCGGCTGTAAATTTTATTTAAAAGTACAAAAAACGGCTTGAACCACCAATACCCCACAACCAGCAGTCATTTCCCGCAACTCCAACAACCTTACGTACTAAATTTACTAATTGCCAAACGCAACACTCTTTATAATCAAAGAATTTAATTACATTAGCACCTGGCCACTAACCGACTTTAGGTACGCTTGTTTACACAAACGGTTAACTGGTGTTAAACCGATACCCAATGAACCCAGAACAGCATTACTTAGAAATAAA
>JASLDM010000030.1 GCA_030151565.1 Flavobacterium sp.
TTTTTTATTTATAGCTAATTCTAAGCTATAGGATTAACATTGCATCTCCATAAGAATAGAAATTGTATTTTTCTTTAATGGCTTCTGCATAAGCCTTTTTCATTAAATCATGTCCGCAGAAAGCAGAAATCATCATCAATAAAGTTGACTTTGGCATATGAAAATTAGTAACCATACAGTTAGCAATACTAAAATCATACGGAGGAAAAATAAATTTATTTGTCCAACCTTCATAAGGATTTAGAGTCTGGCTAGAAGAAACTGTGCTTTCTAAAGCACGCATTGATGTTGTACCAATTGCACAAACTCGTTTCTTGTTCTCTTTTGCCTTATTCACAAGGTCACATGCCTCTTGTGTAATACGCATCTCTTCAGAATCCATTTTATGTTTCGACAAATCCTCTACTTCAACTGGGTTAAATGTCCCTAAACCAATATGAAGCGTCACTTCTGCGAAATCAACTCCTTTTATTTCTAACCTCTTAAGTAAGTGTTTAGAAAAATGCAAACCAGCAGTAGGCGCAGCAACTGCCCCTTCTTCAGTAGCATAAATAGTTTGGTAACGATCCGCATCTTCAGGAACTACTTCTCTATTGATATATTTAGGTAATGGAGTCTCACCTAGTTCTGTTAATTTTTCACGGAACTCTTCATAAGATCCTTCAAACAAAAAACGCAATGTTCTTCCACGCGATGTTGTATTATCAATAACCTCTGCCACTAAAGACTCATCTTCTCCAAAATACAATTTATTTCCAATACGTATTTTACGAGCAGGATCTACTAAAACATCCCAAAGACGTTGCTCTTCATTAAGTTCTCTCAATAAAAAAACTTCAATTCTCGCTCCAGTTTTTTCTTTATTCCCATATAAACGAGCAGGAAAAACTTTCGTATTATTCAACACCATTACATCACCTTCGTCGAAATAGTCGATCAAATCCTTAAATAATTTGTGCTCAATTGTTTGAGTCTTACGATCAATCACCATCAAACGTGCTTCATCTCTGTTTTCAGCAGGAAACTCAGCTAACAATTCATCTGGTAAATCAAAATTAAAATGGGATAACTTCATTCTTATTGAAATTTAATTAAATAATAAAAGAAAATTCTTCTATTTACAAGTTACAAATATACAACCTTGAGATAGGCGTTGTCAAGTATTTTGATGAGTATTTTAAAAACAGAGGCTATTATTGCTTTTTTAGAAGTTTAAAACCCAAACTTTCTAAATCTTTCCAATAAGTCCCATAAGATTTTGATACAACTTCAGCCTCTAGAATCTCTATTGGGACTAACAATGCTAAAGGAGCAAATGCTAATGCCATTCGATGGTCATTATAAGTCTCAATAGTTATATTTTCACGGATTAATTGGGCGGCTTCCAATTTTAATTCCGAGTCAGTAACTTCTATTACAGCCCCTAACTTTGATAGCTGCGTATTTAACGCTTCTAATCGATCAGTTTCTTTTACTTTTAAAGTATGTAATCCTGTCAAATGACTCGAAATCTGGAGTCCAAAACAAACCACAGCTAAAGTTTGAGCGAGGTCAGGTGTATCAATTAAATTCGCACTAAAAGATGCATTTTCTTTTTTTACTTTCGAAATTGTAATTTGTCCACTAGAACCAAATACCGTTTCTACTCCAAATGCTTTAAACAAAAAAATCAACTGTGAATCCCCTTGTAAACTTGTTTCTTTAAAACTTGATAAGGTTAAATACGTTCCAATCGGTGATAACGCAATTAAAGCATAAAAATATGATGCAGAAGACCAGTCAGATTCTATTACAAAAGTATGAGTATCTACTGCAATTTGAGGGGAAACACAAATGACATTTCCCTGAAAAGAAGTTTTAATCCCTAATTCTTCAAGTACGGAAAGCGTCATTTCAATATAAGGTCTAGATGTAATTGTACCTTCTAAATGTAACTCAAGCCCGTTCACCATCTTAGGAGCGACCAACAATAATGCAGAAATATACTGACTACTAATATTAGCTGGTAATGTTAATGCTCCTCCTTGAACTTCTGCTCCATTGATTAACAAAGGAGGAAATCCTTTTTCTTGTAGATATCTAATATTAGCCCCTAACTCCTGTAATGCTTTAACCAAAACCTCTATGGGGCGTTCTTTCATACGCGCACTCCCAGTAAGCACTACGCTTCTTGTCGTTTGCGTAGCAAAATAAGCTGTTAAAAATCGCATTGCTGTACCAGCGTGATGTATATCAATAACATCAGATTCCAAGGTTAAAGCTTTTTGCATTCGGATAGTATCTTCCGAATTAGAAATGTTTTCTAAATCAATATTACCATATAACTTTTGAAGAAGCAACAAGCGGTTACTCTCCGACTTACTACCTGAAAGTGCTATATGTCCACCATTAATAAGTGTACTTTTTTCTAGAAACAAATTCACGACTGCTTATTTCAATTTTTCATTATTGTGATGACGATCATGATCACGTTTGGTTTTTAAATCCATTTTTTTATCAAAAGCTTCTTGAAGATTCACTCCTGTTTGATTAGCTAAACACATCACCACAAAAACAACATCTGCTAACTCTTCTCCTAAATCTTTATTTTTATCACTTTCTTTTTCCGATTGCTCTCCATAACGACGAGCGATAATTCGTGCCACTTCACCTACTTCTTCAGTTAATTGCGCCATATTGGTCAATTCATTAAAGTATCTTACACCGTGCTCTTTAATCCAATTATCTACTGCCTTTTGTGCATCTTGAATATTCATTATACTACTATTTTTCTTGTTTTTCTTTTTTAAAAATCTTGTCCTTTATCCAACGATCATACACAATCATTAACACCATAAATAACGCGTACTTTCCCAAAAAATTTGCTAAACAATATCCGTCTAAATCTAAAACACAAGCCATATCATTTGATAAAGCCCACGTTAAAACGAAATATATTAACGTAAAAAGACCGTATTTCTGTAATGCTTTCATTATTCCTTATTTTTAGAATCCATCCAAATCGTAACTGGCCCATCATTGCAAAGATTGACCTTCATATCTGCACCAAACTGACCTGTAGCAATTTTCTTCCCTAAATCTACCGTTAGCTGATCCATCATTTTCTCATACAACGGTATAGCAATATCTGGCCGAGCTGCTTTGATATATGAGGGTCTATTACCCTTTTTCGTTGCAGCATGTAAAGTAAATTGACTTATCAATAAAATATCTCCATCTACAGCCAAAATTGATTTATTCATTACTCCTTCTTCATCTTCAAAAATCCGTAAATTAACAATCTTACTAGAAAGCCATTGTATATCAACTTCTGTATCAGCCTCTTCAATTCCAACAAAAACAAGTAATCCCTTTTCTATAGCTCCTATGCATTGCCCTTCTACAACTACAGATGCTTCAGTAACTCTTTGTATTAAAACTCTCATTTATTCTTCTTGATTTTTTCCGTCTTTGTAAACATCTGTACGATAATTTTCTTCTTCACCGTCTAAAATCTGTATATAACTTTTATATCTAGACCAAGCTACTTCATCAGCATCTAAAGCATCTTTGACAGCACATTGCGGTTCTTCACGATGCATACAATTATTGAATTTACAATTTTCTTTCAACGCAAAAAACTCAGGAAAATAATCTCCGACTTCTTGAGGTTCCATATCCACAATACCAAATCCACGGATACCTGGTGTATCGATAATTTTAGCATCAAAGGATAAATCAAACATCTCTGCAAAAGTAGTTGTATGTTGCCCTTGTTGGTGCTGTTCAGAAATAACAGCTGTTTTTAAATTCAACGTTGGCTCTATTGCATTAACCAATGTTGATTTTCCTACCCCAGAATGTCCAGAAAACATCGAAACCTTTCCTTTCATTTTTTCCTTTATTTCATCGATTCCCTTTCCTGTTGTAGCTGATACACGCAAACACTCATAACCTATTTGACTATAAATATATTGCAAAAACAATTGCTCATCCAATGTCTCTTCATCAAATGAATCTATCTTGTTAAAAACTAAAATTGTTTTAATACCATACGCCTCCGCAGTCACTAAAAACCGATCGATAAAACTTGTAGTAGTTACTGGATTATTTATGGTCACTATCAAAAACATCTGATCGATATTGGACGCAATAATATGTACTTGTTTGGAAAGGTTTACCGACTTCCGAACAATATAATTTTTACGTGCTAAAATATCGTGAATTACTCCCGTAGTTACATCACTATTCGTCTCTAATTTAAAAGAAACATGATCTCCAACAGCAATTGGATTGGTACTTTTAATTCCTTTTATACGGAATTTACCTTTCATTCGGCATTCATAAAAAACACCATCTTCTCCTTTAACTAAATACCAACTTCCTGTAGATTTATAAACAATTCCATCCATAGGACAAATATACCCGAATTTTAGATTTCAACTCAAAAAAAAAGAGTGTAAATTACTTACACTCTTCAATTATCATTATAATATATTCTTAGTATTTATAGGCTACTCCTTTTTTAATAGCTTGCGTTCCCCCCAATTGATTTGAGCTTCCTCCAACTGTGGATCTATCTGATGTCATCAATATAAACTGAGCTCCCATCTTTGCAGCTTCCATTTTTAATTTCTTTTCAGCCTTACGATCTCCAGTATTCCCCGTGTGATAGTTTATGAAGCTAGTTTTTCCTTTGATTTCATTCAAACGTTTCAATCCGCTGATAAAAGATAGGTCTTCAAGAATCAACACACGCTCCCAATCTTTTTCGGAGTTTATCACAATTCGATTCGAAACCTCTTCTACACGTCCTGATTTACCATAAACAATTTTCTCTACCGCATATTTACTTAATTCATTTACTGCATCTTCATTATCATACATAAAATCCAAAGTAGTATCCTGCACACGAACTACTTTCCCTTTAATAATTTCACCACTATGCTTATGAATTTCATCTGTTTGCGCTTGAATTATTGTTGTAATAAACAAAAATGCTACTAGTAAAGTTTTTCTCATTGTTAAATTTTTTTAAATATTTAACGCAATAGTAGTTCATTTTTATTGTAAAAGCAAAACCCTTTTTTATAATTTTTTATTTATAACCTGATCTTGTCTATGAATACTTTCTTGATGTATCGCTGAGTAAATTGCCGAAACAAATTCTGCCGTCAACCCCTTATCACGCCCATCTTGCATCATCTTCTCAAGCATCTGAACCCATCTTTCTTGCTGAAATACAGCAACATTTCGTACTTTTTTCAAAGCTCCAATCTCATCAGAAATCCGCATTCTATTGCTCAACAATTCCAATAATTTCCTATCCATATCGTCAATTTGTGTACGATAAAGGTTAATATCTGCTAGAAATTCAGCTGTTTCATCCGTACGGTTTCTAAGTGTCAATCTATTCAAAATATCACCTAGTTGTGCAGGAGTCACTTGCTGGGCAGCATCACTCCATGCCTGGTCTGGACTACAATGCGTTTCAATCATTAATCCATCATAATTCAAATCCAGCGCTTGCTGTGCTACTTCAAAAATTCGACCACGATCTCCTGTTATATGAGAAGGATCACAAAAAATAGGTACTTGAGAGAATTGAGTTTTTAAATCAATTGGAATTTGCCATTCTGGCACATTGCGATACTTAGACTTTTCATAAGTTGAAAATCCGCGATGAATCACACCTAGCTTATCAATATTTGCTTGTGCCAACCGCTCCAAACCTCCAATCCATAATCCTAAATCAGGATTCACAGGGTTCTTTATCAATACAATTTTATCAATTCCACGAAGTGCATCTGCAATATCTTGAACCGCAAAAGGATTTACAGAAGTTCGCGCACCAATCCATAACATATCAATATCGTGCTTCAAAGCCAATTCTACGTGTTCCACCGTCGCTATTTCTGTTGCCAATAACAGCCCCGTTTCTCGTTTCACCTCCTGCATCCAATCCAATCCCAAAACACCTATTCCTTCAAATCCTCCAGGCCTAGTTCTTGGTTTCCAAATTCCAGCTCTAAAAACCTTGACTTGTTCTGGCAGTGCTTTTGCTATTTTCATCAATTGTTCTGGAGTTTCTGCACTACAAGGTCCTGCTATAACTGCAGGTGCATTTCCTTTAAAAATCGATAACCAGTCTTTATTTCCTATCGTTTTGTTCATAGTTACAAATTTACCATCTATTTACAAATAGCATCATGAATTATTATTATAATTAACCTTTAGGTCTTCAATTTTTTTATATCCTAACTAAAATCCACATTGATACAACACTTCACAAATCAAATAAATCTTCTCTTGTTGAAAGTGCAAACTAGTATTTGGTCCATTTTCAAAAAAAGATTTTTACAGTTTTAGTTTTAGATCGTTAATCTTACTTGCCAACACAATCTTCATTCTTTTGCATACCTCATAAGCAGTTGCTTCCAAAAATGAGTCATATAGCAAATTTAAATCTTTTTCGAAAAACACAAACATTAGCTACGGCCTGTACATTTAATCGCCTAAGATAAAATCTGCAATATCCCAGACTTTTCCTTTCAACAAATTAAATTTACGTAATTTTAGAGTAGAAAAATCAAACTAAAAAAATGACGTTACTTACATTCACTCTCATTCTTTTCTTTGGCGCATGCTTAGCTGGTTTTATCGGTTCCCTTTCTGGCTTAGGAGGAGGAATCATTATTATTCCTCTACTAACCGTTTTCTTAGGAGTTGACATTCATTACGCCATAGGCACTGCTTTAGTAGCTGTTATTGCAACCTCTTCTGGTTCTGCATCTGCTTACGTAAAAGAAGGTATTACCAATATGCGTCTAGGAATTTTTCTGGAAATAGCTACAACAGCTGGGGCCGTAATAGGTGCATTAATTGCTACAAATGCCCCTACTTCGGCACTAGCTATCATTTTTGGCTGTACATTAATTTTCTCATCTATCAATTCCTTGCGCAAAAAAGAAGATCATTTACTAAACCAATCAAGTCCTTTAGCAAAAAGACTTAAACTTCCTAGTAACTATCCTTTACCTAGTGGTCAACACGTTTCGTATGGTATCACCAACGTAATCGGAGGCTTCAGTATGATGGGAGTTGCCGGAATGATGTCTGGTTTACTTGGAATTGGTTCTGGAGCCTTTAAAGTTATCGCAATGGATTCTATAATGAAGCTCCCTTTTAAAGTATCAACAACCACGAGCAACTTCATGATGGGCGTAACGGCTATTGCAAGTTCTGTTATCTACATACAAAAAGGCTATATTGAACCAAGTATCTGCATGCCTGTAATCATTGGTGTATTAGTTGGTTCTATGACTGGCGCAAAAATATTAGTAAGAGCAAACACACAAAAATTACGTGTTTTCTTTGCTCTATTAATTCTTGTCTTAGCGGCAAATATGATTTATAGCGGCATTAACGGTAAAATATAGAATTATGACTACTACTTCATTCAACGACAAAGACTTCCAATCCATCATTGGCAATATACTCCGCTATGGAGTTTGGATAGCATTAAGCATTGCTTTAATAGGAGGTGCTTTATTACTTTTTCAAGACAGCGACAAAATAGTTGACTTTAGCATTTTTACAGAAAATGACCGCAACATTATTCAGGTTTTACAAAGTATTACCCAAGGAGTTCTTCAAGGTCAAGGAGAAGCGATTGTTTTCCTAGGCATTCTATTCCTTTTTCTCACCCCTGTACTGCGAATATTACTATCACTGTATTCTTTTTACAAAGAGAAAGATTTTTTATACGTTGTAATCACAATCATTGTAATCCTCATTATTTTATTAAGTCTCACTTTCGGGTTTTCTCATTAAAAGAAGTACATTTGTTTTTTAACCTTTTGAATATTTATGGCGATTACTGTTTCAAATATCAATAAAACATATGGCGATCAAAAAGCCTTACAATCTGTTTCTTTTCATATCCCTACTGGAGAAATCGTTGGTTTTTTAGGCCCTAACGGAGCTGGAAAATCTACATTAATGAAGATACTAACTTCTTATATCACCCCAGATTCTGGAGAAGCCTTTGTCAATGAATATGCCGTCGCTACAGACCCAAAAAAGGTTCAAAAAAGCATAGGCTATCTACCAGAACACAACCCTTTGTATTTAGATTTATATGTGCGTGAATATTTAGCTTTTAATGCTCAAATCTACAAAGTTGACAAATCGCGCATAGAGGAAGTAATAGCCTTAACTGGCCTAACACCCGAAGCTCATAAAAAAATAAGCCAACTTTCAAAAGGATACCGTCAACGTGTTGGCCTTGCTACAGCTTTATTACACGACCCTGAAGTTTTAATTCTCGATGAGCCAACCACTGGCTTAGACCCAAATCAATTGGTTGAAATTAGAGAATTGATTAAAAATATAGGAAAAAATAAAACTGTTTTCCTTTCAACACACATCATGCAAGAAGTAGAAGCAATATGCGAACGTGTAATCATTATCAAAAAAGGCCAGATTGTTGCGGACCAGCGTTTAGACCAACTCTTGGAACAAAATGAAACACAACTAATCGCAGTTGAATTTGATTTTAAAATTGAAAAACAATTTATTGATCGAATTCCTAACCTTATTAGTGCGAATAACATTCATGATACACAGTGGGAATTAGTCTTCCCTAAAGGAGAAGACATGCGAGGTGTAGTATTTGATTTCGCTAATGAAAATGGACTAAAAACCTTATCAATTCAAGTAAAAAATCAAAATCTGGAACATCTTTTTAGAGCGTTAACCAAGTAAATTGATTCTTACTAAAATTAAAAAAGCGACCTTTAATCAGGTCGCTTTTATATTAAAATAATCCGTTTATTTCTGCATCAATTCTATTGATAATTTCTCCTAAATCTTCTGGATTACTAACAAAATCCATCTTATCTACATCGATAATCAAAAGCTTTCCTTTGTCATAAGTTTTGATCCAACTTTCGTAGCGTTCATTTAACTTATTAAGATAATCAATAGAAATCGAATTCTCATATTCACGTCCTCTTTTATGAATTTGAGCCACTAAATTAGGAATAGAACTTCTCAAATAAATCAATAGATCTGGAGCACCTACTAGCTCTTCCATCATTTCGAATAAAGAACTGTAATTTTTAAAATCACGATTAGACATCAATCCCATAGCATGTAAGTTTGGGGCAAAAATATGTGCATCTTCATAAATCGTTCGATCCTGAATTGTAGCCACACCACTTTTTCGAATCTGTAAAACCTGTCTAAAACGGCTGTTAAGAAAATAAATTTGTAAGTTGAACGACCAACGATCCATCTGATGATAAAAATCATCTAAATAGGGATTATCAACAACATCCTCAAAATGAGGCTCCCACTTAAAGTGCTTAGCTAATAATTTTGTAAGCGTAGTTTTACCCGCTCCGATATTTCCTGCAATTGCTATGTGCATTACGGTAATTTTATAGTGAAGTTACTCAGTTTATTTTGAGCAAAAATACTCAATTTTTGAGTGTTAAAAAAAAATCCGGAAGTGCTTTTTAAAGGCAGATCCAATCTATATGTTTTATTTTGTTTGATATCAACATAATACAATTCCCCATTCAATCTATATAAAAATGAATGTAAGTTTACTACAAACAACGCGTCATATTTAGGGAGATAATATTCCAATACATTTTTTCCATAAATATTGATTGCTTTTAAATACCCTGTTTCTGTTACCCAATATAAATTATTAACATCAGAAAAATAGGCAGTAACCTCTTCGTTCAAAAAACGATACAAGGTGTTTATTTTATGCTGTGTTGGTGAAAACCAAGCAACGGATTTCGAAACCTCATCAACAATCCAAAAACGATTTTTAATGCTTGTTCCTACAAAAATCACTTTATAACTAGGTAATAATTCAGAAAATGAAAACTGATTAATTACAGTTAATTCCCGATCTAAAAGTACTAATGCATTAAAATCAGAATAAAAAACAGCTATTTGCATTGGATTCACAAAGTCCACCGATTGTATTTTACCCAATGTAGGCTCTTGAAAATCCTTTTTACTTAGGCCTTTTACTTTTCTAAGAATAGTTCCATCTAACCAATAATTTGAATCAAAAAGATCTTTTCCTAAGAATTCAGAACCAAACTTCCGTTCTTTACCCACAAAATTTGTAGATACAACCTCTTGACCAAATAAAAACGGCGAAATGAGAAAACAAAAAAACAGTAAAAATCGAGACACCTTATTTTTTACGAATAAAAGTTTGAAAAGTAAACGCACAAGCGTGCTTATCATCTTTTGGATGATTTACTTCCGAAAGCAATTCCCAATCTTGCTCTAAGAGTTCTGGAAAAAAAGCATCTGCTTCATAATTATCATGAACCCTCGTTAGCTCTATTTTATCAGCTAATGGCAAAGCCAAAGCATAGATCTCTCCGCCTCCAATCACATAAACATCTTCCTGACTTTGAGTCAATTTTAATGCCTGATCTAATGAACTTACAGCAAAACAATTTTCAGGAACCTTATAATCTTCTTGACGTGTAATAATCACGTGTTTTCGATTTGGAAGGGGCTTTGGAAAAGACTCAAAGGTTTTACGCCCCATAATAATATAGTGATGCGAGGTTAAGCTTTTGAAATGCTTAAAATCATCTGGTAAATGCCATAGCATTTGATTATCCTTGCCCAAGGCATTATTTTCTGCAGCAGCAGCGATTAGAATTAGCATAAATTATTCTTTTATATCTTCTGATGTAGGCTTACTTTCCAATTGTTTTACTTCAATAGGTTTCTCAACCTCCAAAGGATACTCCTTAGCAATCTTAGCTTCTAATTCTCGTAATTTAACCTGTTGCTTTTTAACAAGCTTGTCTATCTGCTCGCGCTCCCATTTCTTATTCATGAACGAATCAACAATCAAAACATTAATTGCATGAAACACGAAAAAAAATGCCCAAATAGCAATAGCCCAAGGATACCATTTAAATGCATTTGGATCTTGTGTTAAGAAAACATTGGAAACGTACATTAAAATACTTCCTAAAACAAAAACTACTAAATGGAAAAATAATAATTTCTTTTGTTTTACTCGCTTTCTAGCATCTTCATATAGTTCGTGTGGTATTGGCTCCATAACGCTATTTGTTTAAATTGTTTTTATACAGAAACCGCTCCCTTAATTGCTGGATGCGGATCATAATCCTCTAAGATAAAATCTTCATACGTAAAATCAAAAATATCTTTTACTTCTGGATTTAATTTCATTGTAGGCAGTTTCTTAGGATCCCTAGACAACTGCAACGCTACTTGTTCAAAATGATTATTATAGATGTGTACATCTCCAAATGTGTGTACAAAATCTCCAAGTTCCAAATCACACACTTGAGCTACCATCATAGTAAACAGTGCATATGATGCAATATTAAAAGGCACTCCTAGAAAAACATCCGCACTTCGCTGATACAATTGACAAGAAAGCTTCCCTTCAGCTACATAAAACTGAAAAAAAGAATGACAAGGAGGTAAAGCAGCTTTTCCGTTTGCTACATTCTCAGAAAAGGAAAGAGTCGTATCTGGTAAAACACTTGGATTCCAAGCACTAACCATCATTCTTCTACTATTTGGATTATTCTTTAATGTATCTATAACTTCCTTGATTTGATCAATGTCCTCTCCATTCCAATTGCGCCATTGATACCCATAGACCGGTCCTAAATTCCCCTGTTCATCTGCCCATTCATCCCAAATCTTTACGCCATTATCTTTTAGATATGCAATATTTGTATCCCCCTTTAAAAACCAAAGCAGCTCGTGAATAATAGACTTCAAATGCACTTTTTTTGTTGTAACTAAAGGAAAGCCTTTTGCTAAATCAAAACGCATTTGATGTCCAAATAAACTTTTTGTACCAGTACCTGTTCGATCTCCTTTTTGAACACCGTTTTCTAAAATATCTTGTACTAAATTTAAATATTGTTTCATCTTCTTAACTGTCTCTTTTTGATATTTCGTCTCTTAATTTCGCTGCGCGTTCATAGCTCTCCGATTCCACTGCATCTGCCAACATTTTATTCAAATCAGATAAGCTAAACTCTTTTAACCCATTTCTAGGCTTACCCTCCTCCTCTAAAATCATTTCAGGAGTACTTTCTGTTCGCTCTACAACATTGTCAGAAGATTCGTCAGTTTCAGGCATATTCAAGATAATTCCTGCTTTCTCTAAAATGTCTTTATACGCAAAAATAGGTGCTTCAAAGCGAATTGCTAGAGCAATTGCATCTGAAGTTCGTGCATCTATAATTTCCTCCACGCCTTCGCGCTCACATATAATGCTTGAAAAAAACACACCATCTACTAATTTATGAATAATTATTTGCTTTACAACTATATTAAATCGATCAGCGAAATTTTTAAACAAATCATGCGTCAACGGTCTTGGCGGTTTAATCTCATCTTCAATTGCAATTGCAATTGACTGAGCTTCAAAAGCTCCAATTACAATAGGCAATTTTCGATTTCCGTCAACCTCATCCAAGATCAAAGCGTAAGCTCCATTTTGTGAATGACTATATGATATTCCTTTTATAGTTAATTTTACTAAACTCATGGTTTTATTTTATAAAAAAAGCAACTAGAACAAAGATAGTAATTTCTTTGCTCTAATTGCTTTTATATACAAACGAGTGAAAACTAATTTATGAATTCTTAGCCTTAAACTCTTTTAATTTCTCTGTTAATTTTGGAACTACTTGAAAAGCATCTCCTACAATTCCATAGTCAGCTACTTTAAAGAAAGGCGCATCTGGATCTGTATTGATTACAACCTTTACTTTAGATGAGTTGATTCCAGCAATATGCTGAATTGCACCCGAAATACCTACTGCGATGTATAAGTTTGAAGCCACAGGTTTTCCTGTTTGCCCAACGTGCTCTTCGTGAGATCTCCAATCCAAATCAGATACTGGTTTTGAACAAGCCAATGCTGCTCCTAAAACTTC
>JASLDM010000043.1 GCA_030151565.1 Flavobacterium sp.
CATGCAATTGGTTCTTTTTTAATAGAAACACAACAAGGACCTGTATTGATTGAAACTGGACCAGAAACCACTTTTTCATATTTGAAAAAAGGGATAGAAGATTTAGGCTATGCTTTAGAGGATATCAAACACGTTTTTTTAACCCATATTCATTTTGATCACGCTGGGGCTGCTTGGAAATTCGCAAAACACGGTGCTAAAATCTATGTGCATCCAATAGGGTTGCCACATTTAGAAAATCCAGAACGTTTATGGAATTCGGCTGCTCAAATTTATAAAGAGGATATGGATAGATTGTGGGGGAATATGGAGCCAATTGCTAATGAATTGTTAGTTCCTGCTGCTGATGGAGATTCTTTTGATTTTGGAAATTGTCAGATCAACGTTATCTATACTCCAGGGCACGCGGTTCATCATAATGCTTACCAACTTAACGATGTTATCTTTACGGGTGATGTAGCGGGTGTGAAAATTGGAAATGGACCAGTGGTGCCACCTTGTCCGCCGCCAGATATTAATATTGAGTTGTGGAAGGAATCTATATCTAAAATACGTGCTGCAAAGCCAGAATCTTTATATCTGACTCATTTTGCAAAACAAGATGCTCCTCAAACGCTTTTAGATGAGCTTGAGTTTATGCTAGATGATTGGGCAAATTATATGAAGGTTTTTTATGACAATACTATTCCTTCAGAAAAAGTTGTTCCTGAGTTTATGGAATATACGCACAGTCAACTGCGTGAAAAAGGATTGAGTGAAGTTGAAATTCAAGTCTATGAATATGCCAATCCCAGTTGGATGTCTGTAAATGGATTATTGCGCTATTGGAAACTCAAAGAACAAGGGCGTATCTAATGATTGTATTCCTGAATAAAGTATAAATATAATGCAATAGCAACCGTATTGGTGTGGTGTATTAAGCTGTTGAGATTTTGATAAGCCAGACCTATTCGTTATAATAAAGTGTAAAAAGGGATAACTATATAAGTTATCCCTTTTTTATGAATTGTATTCTAAGTTGTTTGATGCTTGGGATAAGGAAGCCTCAAAACACTTTGTGTTATGTAGCGTATAGGTGTAGTAGGACAAGGTTTGTTGGTTTGGAGAGGAAGCTTGGTTGAGAGATTTTTTTGGAGGAGTATTTCTATCTTTAATAAAAGAAACTATAGCGGTGGTATATCTCAATAGAACAAACGTGAGTTTTATACAGGTCTTGTTCGACATATCTTCGAGACAAATACCATAGACGCTCGGAAAAAGACTTTTTTCTCGAAGGTGTTTGGTATCAATGTGGTGTATGTGTGGTATAAGGTGCGTTTAAGCCTGTATTTACAAGGGGGTAGAGGGTGTTAGGTGTGTTTTTTCGTGATGTTGAAAGTATTGGAGCCTTTATCGTTTAATGAGTTCTCTTATAAGTAATATGAAGAATAGAGTGCAATAAATATTTAATACATCAGATTTGGTTACCAAAGCTTTTTTTAATCGCTTGTTTTAAACTTTTCAAAAAAACATCTTACCTTTCGATTCCAAATCAAAAAACAAAAAAAAATGGAAAGTATTAAATTGGGGGCTTTCTCTATAAGTTTAACGGTTAAAGATATTCACGTATCTAAGGCGTTTTATGAGAAGCTAGGATTTTATCAACGTGGAGGAGATATTACAAAGAACTGGGTGGTTATGAAAAATGGCGATACCATAGTGGGGTTGTTTCAAGGAATGTTTGATAAGAATATGCTGACATTTAATCCTGGATGGAATCAAGAGGCGCAACACTTAGATGATTTTGTAGATGTACGTGATATTCAAAAACATTTATTGGCACAAGAAGTGGAGTTGCAGAACAAAGCAGATGAAACAACTGATGGACCGGCTTATATTATTTTAACGGATCCGGATGGAAATCCGATTCTAATTGATCAGCATCGATAAATCGACTTTAGTGAATGGAGTTCGGGGCTCTGTTTTTATTAAAAAAAACAGTGCTATTTTGAGATTTTCAAAAGGTTAATTTCGGTTCTGAAGTATTATTAAAATACGTTTATATCAAATAAAAAAGCAACCTGAAAAGGTTGCTTTTTTTATGAATTGAGTATTCGAGCTTATTTACTCAAATACATTTTTCTTCTTGAGTAGATTTCATAGAATTGATCGTCTTTCAAATCATCAATAAACAAGATGCTTTCTCCTGTAGATTTCATCTCAGGGCCTAATGCTTTATTTACGTTTTTGAATTTGTCAAAAGAGAATACTGGTTGCTTGATAGCATAACCTTTAAGTTGTGGATTAAAGTCGAAATCCGTTACTTTTTTCTCTCCTAGCATAACTTTTGTTGCGTAATTTACATAAGGTTCTCCGTATGCTTTTGCGATGAAAGGTACCGTTCTAGAAGCACGTGGGTTGGCTTCGATAATGTAAACGATATCATCTTTAATAGCGAACTGGATGTTGATTAAACCAACGGTTTTTAATGCAACTGCAATCTTTTTTGTGTGGTCTTTAATTTGTTGTAAAACAAACTCACCTAAGTTGAAAGGAGGTAACATAGCATTACTGTCTCCAGAGTGAACTCCACAAGGCTCAATATGCTCCATAATTCCGATTATGTAAACATTTTCACCGTCACAAATTGCATCAGCTTCTGCTTCAATAGCACCAGCTAAATAGTGGTCAAGCAATAATTTGTTTCCAGGGATAGAGTTTAATAAATCGATTACGTGCTCTTCAAGTTCCTTTTTATTGATAACAATTTTCATTCCTTGACCTCCTAATACGTAAGATGGACGTACTAAAAGTGGGAAGTCTAATTGGTCTGCTAATTCCAACGCTTGGTCTGCTGTTTGTGCAACTCCAAATTGAGGGAATGGAATTTCTAATTCTTCTAAAAGTGTAGAGAATCTTCCGCGATCTTCTGCTAAGTCTAAAGCGTCAAAGCTTGTACCGATAATCTTGATTCCGTGACGTTCTAGTTTTTCAGCAAGTTTTAAAGCTGTTTGTCCACCTAATTGTACAATAACACCTTCTGGTTTTTCGTGTTGAATGATATCATAGATATGTTCCCAGAATACAGGCTCAAAGTATAATTTATTAGCAGTATCGAAATCAGTAGATACTGTTTCTGGATTACAGTTGATCATGATGGTTTCGTAACCACATTCTTCTGCTGCTAAAACTCCGTGTACACAAGAATAATCGAACTCAATACCTTGTCCGATACGGTTTGGTCCAGAGCCTAATACTACAATTTTTTTCTTATCTGAAACAACACTTTCGTTAGATACATAACGGGTACCGTCAGCTTTTTCGATTTCTGCTTCAAAAGTAGAGTAGTAGTATGGTGTTTTTGCAGGGAATTCTGCAGCACAAGTATCTACAAGTTTAAACACACGATTGATTTGTAATGTGTCGCGCAATGCGTGTACTTTACTTTCAAGGGTGTTTAACATATGTGCGATTTGGCGGTCAGCAAATCCTTTTTGTTTAGCTTCTAGCAACAAGTCTTTAGGTAGACTGTCGATAGTATATTTTGAAATCTCTTTTTCTAATAGATAAAGTTCTTCGTATTGTTTTAAGAACCACATATCAATCTTAGTGATTTCGTGGATTCTGCTTAATGGAATTCCATGTTGGATGGCATCATAGATTACAAATACGCGATCCCAGCTAGCGTGTGTTAGCTTCTCAATGATCTGATCGTAGTTTGTATATCCTTTACCATCAGCTCCTAATCCGTTTCTCTTGATCTCTAATGATTGTGTAGCTTTGTGAAGCGCTTCTTGGAATGAACGTCCAATTCCCATAACTTCACCTACGGATTTCATTTGAAGTCCAAGTGTACGATCAGAACCTTCGAATTTATCAAAGTTCCAACGTGGTATTTTTACAATAACATAATCTAAAGTAGGCTCAAATAAAGCAGACGTTGATTTTGTAATTTGGTTTTGTAATTCATCTAAGTGGTATCCTAGAGCTAATTTTGTTGCAATTTTAGCAATTGGGTATCCAGTAGCTTTAGAAGCTAAAGCAGATGAACGAGATACACGAGGATTGATTTCAATAGCAACAATATCTTCTTTTTCGTCTGGTGAAACAGCAAACTGAACATTACATCCTCCAGCGAAGTTTCCAATGCTGCGCATCATCTTGATAGATAAGTCACGCATTCTTTGGAATGTTTTGTCAGAAAGAGTCATTGCAGGTGCAACTGTGATACTGTCTCCAGTATGGATTCCCATAGGGTCCATATTTTCAATGGTACAGATAATAACAACGTTGTCGTTTTTATCGCGTAATAATTCCAATTCGTATTCTTTCCAGCCTAAAAGTGCTTTGTCAATCAATACTTCGTGGATAGGAGATGCTTCCAGACCACGAGTTAATAAGTCGTCAAAGTCTTCTGCTTTATGAACAAAAGCAGCTCCAGTTCCTCCTAGGGTGAAAGATGGGCGAATTACTAATGGAAAGCCGAATTCTTGAGCAATTTCTTTACCTTCTAAATAGGATGTAGCTGTTTTAGCAGGTGCTACAGGAACATCAATTTTATGCAATAATTGTTTAAATTGTTCACGGTCTTCTGTTACGTTAATCGCGTTAATGTCAACTCCGATTAAGCGTACGCCAAAGTCTTTCCAAATACCTTTTTCATCAGCTTCCAAACACAAGTTTAATGCTGTTTGTCCTCCCATTGTAGGTAGAACAGCATCAATTTCAGGGTGTGCTTTCAGAATTTCGATTAAGGATTTTGTCGTTAGAGGTTTTAAGTAGATATGATCCGCCATAGAAGGGTCGGTCATAATGGTTGCAGGATTGGAGTTGATCAAGATAACCTTGATTCCTTCTTCTCTTAAAGATCGTGCTGACTGTGAACCAGAGTAATCAAATTCACAAGCTTGTCCGATAACGATAGGTCCTGAACCGATGATCAAAACCGTTTTGATAGATGTATCTTTTGGCATTATAGTGTGTTGTTTTGTAAAAGTTTTCTCCTAAATTAGTTTAAAAAAGTCGGTTTAGATAAAAAAAAGTATAAAAAAAGGCGTTACGAATAATAGTAACACCTTTATTTATGTTTGAATCTAAACATTATTTTTTATGTCTTGTTTCACAAGAAACAGTCAATTTATGTCTACCCTTAGCTCTTCTGCTAGCTAGTACTTTTCTTCCGTTAGGAGTTGACATTCTTTCCATGAAACCATGTTTGTTTCTTCTTTTTCTATTTGATGGTTGAAACGTTCTCTTGCTCATTGCTCTTATCTTTAAATCTTAAATTTTACAAATGTTCAGCTTTAAGAGCGCCCGCTCCAAAACCGAGTGCAAATATATAAAGTCTTTTTACTCTTCCAAAATCTTTTATACTTTTTTTCTCTTTTTAGTTGAAAAAAAATCATTTCAGACCTAATACCTAAATATATTTGAATACTGATACTTTTAACATTAACAAATTGTTATTTTTGCTTGATTTGTTTCAGTGATGCAAAAATAATAATTTTATATGAATATAGCGCTTTTTGAAAAAACAGTTTTAAACGGATTAAAGTATTTTGGGTATTTCTTTTTACTATTTTTAGTGAATCGTTTCTTGTTTTTAGGTGTTTATGCAAATTGGACTGAGCTACGTGGGTTTGGAGCTGAGATTTTTCAAGCATTTGTGGTGGGAGCTCGTTTTGATGTTTCGGCAATTTGTTATGCATTTCTTCCGATAGCATTATTTTGGTTGATTTCTTTATTTGTACCAAAGAATAAAGCAGCTGGATTTAGTGGTTTTTACAATGCTTTTTCTGTAATTTACTTGTCAATTGCTTTACTTGTATACGTGTCTTTGTTGATTACAGATTTCTTTTATTTTCAGTTTTTTCAGTCGCATATCAATATTTTGTTTTTTGGTATTTTTAATGACGATACTCAAGCAGTATTGCATTCGGTTTGGAAAGATTATCCTATTTTTAAGATCCTATTGGTTTACTTAACAGCCTTTGTTGGTTTTTGGTTTGTACAAAGAAACGTACGCAGCACAAATCGACACATAGAAGCTACAACCAAGTCTAAAGTATTTGGATTAGTGTTGCTTTTGGTATTTCCGTTGTTTTTTATTGGAATGAGAGGGAGTTTAGGTGTGTTTACGCTGCGTAGAGAACATACTAATGTGTCTTCAAATGTATTTGCCAATTCCTTGTGTTACAATGCTATTTATGCATTGAAGTTTGCCAATTCAGAATTGAAAGCAAATAGAATTGATCCAGATATTGACGCAACTTTGCGCAAAGCAGGTCTAACATCGGTTGCCGAAGCGCAAGAGTTGTATCGAAAAGAGGTAGTAAATGGCTTTGATTCGGAATTTTATTCAACTACGAATTCGAATGATTTTTTAGCACAAAATCCTCCTAATGTTGTTTTTGTTCTAATGGAAAGTATGAGTAACCATTATTTTGAATTGAATTCGGAAACTTTTAATGTTTTGGGGGATTTAAAAGAGGAGTTACCTTACTTGTATTACTTTAAGAACGGATTGTCTTCTTTTAATGGTACGATATTTTCATTAGAAAATCTTTTGGTAAATACACCTAAAAACATCATTTCTCAATCGTCTTATTTTGATACGCCATTTAGTTCATCTGTGGCTCGGCCTTTCAAAGAGCAGGGGTATCATACGTATTTTCTGACTGGAGCGAGTGTGTCATGGCGTAATGTGGATAATTTTATAGCACATCAAGGTTTTGATTTTATAGAAGGGAAGTCTCATATTGAAAATAAATATCCCGACGCAGAATTGTTTGCTTGGGGGGCTCACGATGGCTATTTATTCGATTATATCGAAGATAAATTGAAAGAGCCAACGAAACAAGCAAAGTTTATTTTCTCATTGACAATAAGTAATCATACGCCTTATGAGATACCAAAAAATTATACCCCATATCCTATATCAATGGATGCTACTATGAAAAAAGAAATTCGTGTAGATGAAAAAATGGCTTATGATAATTTTTATGCGCATCAATACGCCGCCTCGCAATTGGCTAAGTTGATTCATAATATACGAAATTCAGAATTGGGAGAGAATACCATTATTGTGGCAACCGGGGATCATAACATCAGACAAGTTTTTGAATATAGTGATGAGACTGGCTTTTTAAAACGAAGTGTTCCCGTATTGATGTATATTCCAGAAAAGTATAAACCAGCCTATTTTGATCCGGAATTGTTTGTTTCGCATAAAGATATTTTCCCCACATTATTTAATTTGAGTTTGTCAAACCAGCGTTACGTATATTCTGGTGACGATATGTTTAAGAAGTCAAGTAAGTATCGTTTTGCACTTAATAACTATGATTTTATAGCAGATTCTTTAGGAGCTATTTCTATAGATAATGATAAGGCGTACTATTATACGTGGATGGATGGCTCGAAAAAGAAGTTGAAAAATGCAGATGTAAATAGTGAGCATGCACAATTTATGATACAAAAAATGAAACGTTTTGAGGCTTTGCAAACCGTACATATCTATCAAGATATTCTAAATCATTTGTCGAAAAAATAAGAGAAACAAAGAGATGTGAAATAAAAAAAACCGACAATTGTCAGTTTTTTTTTGTAAATGTATGGATGCAATTAAACTTGGATAACACCAAGATTAAAAGGTTTTTCAATAGGAGCTTGGTTTGCTGCTTCAATTCCCATAGAGATCCATTTACGGGTATCTAGAGGGTCAATGATAGCATCGGTCCAAAGCCTTGAAGCTGCGTAGTAAGGCGATACTTGATCGTCATAGCGCGCTTTAATTTTGTTGAATAATTCAGTCTCTTTTTCAGGAGTAATTGTTTCCCCTTTGGCTTTTAAAGAAGAAGCTTCAATTTGTAACAATACTTTTGCCGCTTGTGCACCACCCATTACTGCAAGTTCAGCACTTGGCCAAGCAAATATTAAACGAGGGTCATAAGCTTTACCACACATTGCGTAGTTACCTGCTCCGTAAGAGTTTCCAACAACAACTGTGAATTTAGGAACTACAGAGTTACTAACAGCGTTTACCATTTTAGCACCGTCTTTAATAATTCCTCCGTGTTCTGATTTTGAACCAACCATAAATCCTGTAACATCTTGTAAGAAGATAAGAGGGATTTTTTTCTGGTTACAGTTTGCTATAAAACGAGTAGATTTGTCAGCAGAATCTGAGTAAATCACACCACCAAATTGCATTTCCCCTTTTTTGGTTTTAACAACTTTTCGTTGATTTGCAATAATTCCTACTGCCCAACCGTCGATGCGAGCATAACCAGTTATAATGGTTTGGCCATAACCAGCTTTATATTCTTCAAATTCAGAATTGTCTACAAGACGTTTGATGATTTCCATCATATCGTATTGTTCTGAACGAGCTTTAGGAAGAATACCGTAAATTTCATTAGGATCTAAGGCTGGCTTTACTGGCTTGATTCTGTTGAAACCAGCTTTGTCGTAATCTCCAATTTTATCAACTATGTTTTTGATTGTATCTAAAGCATCTTTATCGTCTTTTGCTTTATAATCTGTTACTCCAGAAATTTCACAGTGTGTAGTTGCTCCACCTAAAGTTTCATTGTCGATAGATTCACCAATAGCTGCTTTTACCAAATAACTTCCTGCTAAGAATATACTTCCTGTTTTGTCAACAATTAGCGCTTCGTCACTCATAATAGGAAGATAAGCTCCTCCGGCAACACAGCTTCCCATAACGGCAGCAATTTGAGTAATTCCCATACTGCTCATCATAGCATTGTTTCTAAAAATACGACCAAAGTGCTCTTTATCTGGGAAAATTTCGTCTTGTAATGGAAGGTAAACACCTGCGCTATCTACTAAATAGATGATAGGAAGTCTGTTTTCCATAGCAATTTCTTGAGCTCTTAGGTTTTTCTTTGCTGTAATTGGAAACCAAGCGCCTGCTTTTACAGTTGCATCATTTGCAACAACAATACATTGTTTCCCTTTGATATATCCCATTTTTACAACAACGCCTCCTGAAGGGCAACCTCCGTGCTCTGCATACATACCTTCGCCAACAAAGGCACCGATTTCAATGCTAGAAGCTTTGTCGTCTAATAGGTAATCAATTCGTTCTCTAGCTGTTAGTTTTCCTGCTGCGTGTAGTTTTTCAATTCTTTTTTCTCCTCCTCCAAGTTTTACTTGAGCGAGTTTATAGCGTAAGTCTGATAAAAGTAATTTGTTGTGATCTTCGTTTTTATTGAAGTTAATATCCATAATTGCTTAAGTTGTTTCTGATTGTATACGTTCGCTAAAATACAAAAAGGTTTGAAATATACGAGTAAAAAGAAAAGGGTTTAATTTAACTAGGAAACGAAGAATTAACATTTAGGAAACATTCAGTAGTATTAAGTTCCTAAATTTGCCTGATTTTTTAAAAAACGGAAATGACATTAAATACAATTTTTCAATTTATGGTTCCGAAGGATAAAACATTTTATCCTTTGTTTGAGCAATTGGCACAACGATTAAACCTTTTGGCGGAAGCTTTGCATGAAGGGGTTTATGTTTCAGGAAAAGAACGTGACGCTTATTTTAAACAAGTGGAGGTTTTGAAAGGAGATATAGAGAATGTTGCGCAACAGATTCGCATTGAGTTAGGTCGTAATTTTATTACACCTTTTGATCGTGAGGATATTCATTATCTCAGCATTGCTTTGGACGGGGTGGCTGATTTTATGAATGAAGCGGCTAGTAGAATGCGTTTGTATCACGTAGAAAAAATCACAAAATCTATTCGTAAACTTACTGAAGTAAATCTAGAAGCTTGTCAGCAAATCGGAACAGCTATTCGCTATTTGAAAGACATGAATAATTTAGACAAGATTTCGAATTGCTGTAACGCTATTAATAAACTGGAAGTCAAGGCTGATAAAATCTATGATAAGGCTGTTGCTGATTTGTTTGAGAATGAGGTAGATGCTAAGGAGATTATTAAGTATAAGGAAGTGCTTTCTTCTTTGGAAATGGCCTCAGACCGTTGTCGTAAAGTATCGAAAGTATTGGAGACGATTACAGTTAAATACGCTTAATTTATAGATGGATTTTACTCTTTTAATTATAATTATAGTTTTAGCATTAGGCTTTGACTATATAAATGGTTTTCACGATGCAGCCAATTCCATCGCTACTATTGTTGCAACAAAAGTATTGACTCCTTTTCAGGCGGTGCTTTGGGCGGCTTTCTTCAACTTTATGGCTTACTTTATATCTAAATATTATATTGGTGAGTTTAAAATTGGAAACACTATTGCGAAGTCTATTGATGAGCAGTTTATTACACTTGAGGTGATTTTAGCAGGATTGGTAGCAGCTATTATTTGGAATTTAGCTACTTGGAAGTTGGGTATACCTTCTTCATCTTCACATACTTTATTAGGCGGATTTATCGGAGCTGCTTTAGCGCACGCAGGTGCTTTTTCAGCAGTAGTTAATGGTGAAACGATACATGTTATTAACTATGTAAAGGTAGTTCCTACATTTTTGTTTATTTTTTTAGCGCCATTATTGGGATTAATTGTCGCGTATTTGATCACTGTTTTGATTATGCATCTTTGTAAACGCGCTAATCCACATCGTGCAGAAAAATGGTTTAAGAAATTGCAATTGGTTTCTTCCGCTTTATTTAGTTTGGGACACGGGGGGAATGATGCTCAAAAAGTAATGGGGATTATTGGTGCAGCTGTGATTTGTTATCATATGAATATTTCGGATCCAGCTTATCTTGCCTTGGATAGTGGTAGTCGTTTTGCTTATTTTGTAGATCATTGGTATTGGGTACCTTTGGCTTCCTTTGTTTTTATTGCTTTGGGGACACTTTCGGGGGGATGGAAAATTGTAAAAACAATGGGGACTAAAATTACCAAGGTAACTCCCTTGGAGGGCGTAGCGGCTGAAACAGCAGGTGCAATCACGCTATATGCTACAGAGCATATGGGGATTCCGGTGTCTACTACTCATACGATTACGGGGTCGATAATCGGGGTTGGTATCACGAAACGAATTTCTGCAGTACGTTGGGGAATTACTATTAAGCTTTTATGGGCTTGGATTTTAACGATACCTGTATCTGCGTTAATTGCTGGAATTGTGTACTATATTTTGCGTTTTTTTATGTAGACTAATGTTCCTAAATTTATAATAGAAAACGGCAACTTGTTAAGTTGCCGTTTTTTTATTCTTCTTCTTGTTGTCCCATCATCATTAGGTAGGCTTTTAAGAAAGGATCAATTTCTCCATTCATTACAGAGTCAACATCTGTAGATTCTTGTTGAGTTCTTACGTCTTTTACTAGTTTATAGGGATGCATCACGTAATTACGGATTTGTGATCCCCATTCAATTTTCTTTTTACTCGCTTCAATTTCGTCACGCATAGCTTGTCTTTTCTTTAGCTCAATCTCGTATAATTGAGATTTTAAAAGTTGCATAGCTTTCGTTTTATTGTCTAATTGCGAACGGGTTTCAGAGTTCTCAATAATAATTCCTGTAGGATGGTGACGTAGGCGAACTGCAGTTTCTACCTTATTTACATTTTGACCTCCAGCACCACTTGAACGCATTGTTTCCCAAGAAATGTCAGCAGGGCTAATTTCAATATGAATACTATCATCTGCTAGTGGATATACATATACAGATACGAAAGAGGTGTGTCTTTTAGCATTACTGTCGAAAGGCGAAATACGAACCAATCGGTGTACGCCGTTTTCTCCTTTTAAATAGCCAAAAGAAAACTCGCCATCAAACTCCAAAGTTACTGTTTTTACTCCAGCAACTTCACCTTCTTGGAAGTTGAGTTCTTTGACTTTATAGCCATTTTTCTCTCCCCACATAATATACATTCGCATCAGCATTGATGCCCAATCACAACTTTCGGTTCCTCCGGCTCCAGCGGTAATCTGTAAAACGGCACTTAGGTTGTCTCCTTCGTCAGAAAGCATGTTTTTGAACTCTAAGTCCTCAACGATTTCTAATGTTTTTTGATATTGCTCCACAACTTCATCTTCACTAACATCTCCTTCGTTAAAAAACTCGATAAGGATTTGTAATTCTTCTAAATTTGCTTTTGCATTTTCATAGCCTTCCACCCATTTTTTTTTGGATCTCAGGTTCTTAACGATTACTTCTGCCTCTTTAGCATTGTTCCAAAAATCAGGTGCAAAGGTCTTTTCTTCCTCGTTGGTAATCTCAATTAGTTTCTTATCGACGTCAAAGATACCTCCTTAACGCACCAAGGCGATCAATAATATCCTTCTGTTGTTCTGTGTTTACCATAATTTTTAATACATTTATAGCGACAAAAATACTTATTCCTTTTT
The DNA here is from genome assembly GCA_030151565.1 of Flavobacterium sp. Taxonomy (GTDB): domain Bacteria; phylum Bacteroidota; class Bacteroidia; order Flavobacteriales; family Flavobacteriaceae; genus Flavobacterium. The sequence continues at coordinate 12,332 of JASLDM010000043.1, forward strand.
ATTTATGGAAATTAATTTAATAAGCGATACGGTTACCAAGCCAACAGCAGAGATGTTGAGCTATATGATGAAGGCAAGAGTTGGTGATGATGTGTATAAACAAGACGGAAGTACTAATGAGCTAGAGCAGGCTGTAGCTGAATTGTTTGGTATGGAAGCAGCTTTGTTTTTTCCTTCTGGTACAATGGCAAACCAAGTAGCTATAAAACTACATACGCAACCGGGAGAACAACTGATTTGCGATAAAACTTCACATATTTGTAACTATGAATCAGGTGGGCCTGCTTTTCATAGTGGTGTTACTTGCGCAATGATCGATGGAAATCGTGGGAGAATTACAGCAGAACAAATTGAAGAAGTATATACTGATGCTTCAAATGTTCATTATCCCGAAACTACTTTGGTTTGTATTGAAAATACAACAAACAAAGGAGGAGGGGCTTGTTATGATATGAAAGAGTTGGAGAAGATCAAACAAGTTTGTGATAACTTGGGAGTAAAACTTCATTTGGATGGAGCACGTTTATGGAATGCGCTTGTGGCTAAACAATTGCATCCTAGACAGTTTGGTGCTTTGTTTGATACCATTTCTGTTTGTTTTTCTAAAGGATTAGGTGCTCCTGTAGGATCTGTGCTTTTAGGAAGTAAAAAGGACATTGCTAAAGCTACTCGTTTACGTAAATTGATGGGAGGTGGCATGCGCCAATCTGGTTTTTTAGCTGCGGCAGCTCTTTACGCTTTAAAGAATAACGTGAGTAGATTGCAACGCGATCATTACCGTGCAAAGCAAATTGAATTGTTGCTAGGAAAGAAAGCTTGGATTAAAGAGGTGTATCCAGTTCAAACTAATATTGTGATTTTTTCATTGAAGGAGCCGTATACTTCTAAATATTTATTAGAAAAGCTAAATCAAAAAAACATCTTGATTAGTGAAATGGGGGAAGGATTGTTGCGATTGGTAACGCATCTTGATTATAGGGAGGTGATGCACGAATATGTATTAGAAACATTAACTAACTTAGAGTTATAATATTTAGCCACCTCAAACGAGGTGGCTTTTTTTGAAAGACTTTTACTCGGCTGTTATATTTTATTTAAATAATTTTGTAATATGACAAAAAGCAGTATTTTTGTTTAGATTTAATTTAAATTATGGAAAAGTTAAAACAACGCTGGGGAGTGAAGTCGAATTTTGATTTGACAATTATATTTATTGTGTTTGCGATTACGGGGTCTACAGCATCTTATGTAACCAAGCCTATATTGTCTTTCTTGGGTATTTTTCCAGATGGTTTTCATCCAATTGTCTATTGGATGTTGAGAATTGGGTTGATTCTTCCTGTTTATAAAGTTTTGTTATTGTTTTTTGGAACATTATTCGGACAACGTGTGTTTTTCTGGAACTTTGTCAAAAAAATGTTGACCGCTATGGGTATGGGGTTTCTTTATAGAATTTCTAATTAGTTTTATGAATAATAAAAATACAAGGTCTTTTGTGTAAATCGACTTTGTTTTTCTTCCATTGTGCAGCTGTTTTTGTCTGTATAAATTCTGATTCTAAAGTTATATCACAAGCAACACAAATTTGAGTTTGTGGACTTAGAATTTGAGTTAAATCTTCTAATAACTGATTGTTTCGATAAGGTGTTTCTATAAAAAGTTGGGATTGATTTCGCTCTAACGAGAGACGTTCTAATTGTTTTAATGTGTTTTTCTTATCAGATTTATCAATTGGTAAGTAACCATTAAAGGCGAAACTTTGTCCATTCATTCCTGAAGCCATCAAAGATAAAAGGATAGAGGATGGGCCTACTAAAGGTACCACTTTTATGTTTTTTTCGTGTGCTAGTTTTACAATTACTGCACCCGGGTCAGCTACACCTGGGCAACCAGCGTCACTCATTAATCCAATGCTTTTCCCTTCTAATAAAGGGGCTAAAAAGCTCCTATGTTCGCTTACTTCTGTATGTTTGTTTAAAGAGAATAAAGTTAATTCTGATTGCTTTTTATCCGGGCAAATACTTTTTATAAATTTGCGAGCTACTTTTTCATTTTCAACAATAAAAGTATCCATCAAGTCAACGGCTCTTTGTACGGTTTGAGGTAAAACATCGTTTGGATTGTTGTCTCCTAAAGTGATTGGTATTAAATATAGTGTTCCGTATGTAGCGGTTGTTTGCATGTTTTTATTTTTTGTAAAAATACTATTATTAAGCCGTTTTGTAAAGTGATTTTGTAAATATAAGAGTCATTTACTTTTGATTCAAGAAAGCATTTCTTGGGTTGAGATAATTAGGGTAGTTAGATAATAAATCCTTTACACTCGATTTGAGTTAATTTAGGATCAGTTGTAAAAGTTGGGGACTAAACTAAAATCTGCTTAGGATGATTATTTTCACCTCATTTAAGCATAGCATTAGTTTATGTAGTGCTGCTTTTTTAACAATTAATTGATTGGTTTTTGTTCAAGGCAAGTATCATAGATGTTCGGAAATTAGCCTTTTTTCGAACGTTTTTGGTAGGAGAGTGGTAGAAGGTGTGTGAGCTAGTATTGATGCAAGTTTGAGATGGCTGAAAGAGTTAAATGTGTCGGAAAATGATGTTTAAATATTTTGACAATGGTATCAAACCATTAACCTAGTTTTGTCATCGCTATTTCTTTTACTTTGTTTCTAAGGGATTTCGGTGATTTTAATAGATCTTCTATTATAATTTCTGACTTAGAGGTAATGTTGGTGTTCAATTGTTCTATAGACAATAAAACTTCGTCTATCGATAGGTTTTCTTTTATATTCTCGCGGTAAACTAGGCAATCTTAGGTATCCGTTATTTTTTTAAGGACTCCGAAAACTTAGTTGTCCTATTTGTTCTTTTAGCAATTCCTCCCTAACTTTTATTTTTGTTCCTTATTGTAGTGTAATCAGAAATAGGGGTAATAAAAAAGCAAAGAGGATTTCTTTGCTTTTATTGATTTGTAAGTTTGTTCGCTATTTGAGTACAAGCTTTATCTAAAAGTTGGAATACGTTTTCGAATCCATCATCTCCGCCGTAATAAGGATCTGGAACTTCTTTGTTGGTGCTTGGGTCGATCTCATTTAAAATGAGTTTTACTTTCTGAATAGCTTCTGTTGTTGTGGCTAATTTAACAACGTTTTCATAATTTGATTTATCCATAACGTAGATGTGGTCAAATATTTCAAAATCAGCCATTTTAAATTGTCTTGCTCGTTGAGCAGTTAAATCTATTCCGTGTTTTTTTGCGATTGCAATTGAACGTTTATCGGGCTGTTCGCCTGCATGCCAAGCTCCAGTTCCAGCAGAATCTATTAAAAAAGAGCTATGAGGTAGCTTGCTCTTTAGAATTCCTTCTGCTAATGGTGATCTGCATATGTTGCCTAAGCAAACCATCAAAACTTTAGTTTTCATTACATTGCGAATTTTTTATTGATATCGTCATGATATTTTTTAAACTGTTTATCAGTTTCAATCAAGTTGTCAATAGTTTTGCAAGCGTGTAATACAGTTGCGTGATCGCGGTTTCCTATTTCAGATCCAATACTAGCAAGTGATGCTTTTGTGTATTTTTTAGCAAAAAACATAGCTAATTGTCTTGCTTGTACAATATGTCTTTTTCTGGTTTTTGAACACAGCGTTTCTGTATCCATATCGAAATAACTAGAGACTACATTTTGTATATAATCGATTGTAATTTCTTTTTTTACGTTTTTTACAAACTTTTCAACAACTTGTTTTGCAAGTTCAAGAGTAACTTCTCTTTTGTTGAATGAAGACTGTGCTATTAATGAAATAATAGCTCCTTCAAGTTCTCTAATGTTTGTTTTTACGTTTTTTGCTACATACTCGATGATATCTTCTGGCATTTCTACACCATCTCTATAAAGGATGCCCTTTAGAATGTTTATTCTGGTTTCTAATTCTGGGTGCTGAATTTCAGCAGAAAGCCCCCATTTGAAACGAGATAGTAAACGTTGTTCAATATCTTGCATATCTACAGGAGCCTTATCGGAAGTTAAGATAACTTGTTTTCCATTTTGATGTAGGTAATTAAAGATATGGAAGAAGACATCTTGTGTTCCTGTTTTACCAGATAAGAACTGAATATCATCAACAATTAATACATCTATTAATTGGTAAAAATAGATAAAGTCGTTTCTAGTTTGTTTTCGAACCGAGTCTACGTATTGTTGTGTAAATACTTCCGCAGAAATATATAATACTGTTTTCTCAGGATAAAGATCTTTTATTTCTACTCCGATAGCGTGTGCTAAATGTGTTTTACCTAGACCAACTCCTCCAAAAAACAAAAGTGGATTGAATGAAGTTCCTCCAGGTTTGTTGGCAACAGCCAAACCAGCAGAACGTGCTAGTCTGTTTGAATCACCTTCTAAGAAATTATCAAAACTATAGTTTGAGTTTAATTGAGATTCGATTTTTACATTTCGAATGCCTGGAATAACAAAAGGGTTTTTTAATTCAGGATTTTTATTCTGAACAGGTACGTCTAACTCTTGTGTTCGTACAGGAGCACGCTGTGCGCTTGGCAATTGTTCCGTATAAGGTTGTTTATTGCCAGAAGCGTTTTCCATCTGGATTTTATATAATAACTTTGCTCCAGAACCCAATTCTTTTGTAAGTGCAACTTTAAGAATTTTGACATAATGCTCCTCTAGCCACTCGTAAAAGAATTTACTAGGGACTTGTATATACAATGCATTCTCCGTAAGCTCTATTGCTTGGATAGGTTCAAACCAAGTTTTAAAAGCTTGTTCTTGAATATTGTCCTGGATGAAACTAAGACAATTATTCCAAACAGATTCAGCTGTCTTATTAGTATAATTGAGCATTTTAAATTTTCTTAAAAAAGTTACTTTTTCAGACTGTTTTTAGAGATAAAAAAAGTCTTGTTTGGGAAGACAAATATGTGAACAATTTTCGTTTTAAAAAAATGTTTTGTTCATTGTATTTGTCAAAAAAAAAATGTAAGTACTTATAATTTTTGAACTGAACAAATATAAACAATTTATTATGGAAAAACATAACATTCAAGTTCGTGTTCGCTATGCTGAAACGGACCAAATGGGAGTAGTTTACCACGGAAATTACGCTCAGTATTTTGAGATAGGACGCGTGGAATGGCTTAGAAACCTTGGGGTTTCGTATAAAAAGATGGAAGAAATGGGGGTGATGCTTCCCGTGGTATCTTTAAGTGTGAATTATAAAAAACCAGCAAGATATGATGAGCTATTAACTGTTAAAACGATCTTTAAATCGCAGTCTGCGGTTCGCATAGAATTTGACTATGAAATATACAATGAGCAAGAAGAGTTATTAACAACTGCTACTAGTATTTTAGTGTTTGTAGATATGAAAACAGGCCGTCCAATAGCACCTCCAAGCTATATTAAAGAACAGTTAAAAAAAATATAAAAATAGAGTTGTTGCAGATAATTTATTAGATATTAGTTTTCTTTAATGCTAATCCTTTATTTATGGTTTCTCGAGTAGTCTATTTGTTGATTTTGCTTTTAAGCTTTTTTATGAGTTATGCTCAAAGTCCAGAATTAATTGATGGACGAGTACGTGGGGTAAATGGAGAAGATGTTAAAGTACAAATTGAGAATGGACGATCTGGAAAAAAAGTAAATTCTGATTCAACTGGTTTTTTTTCTATTGTTGTAGAAGAAGGGGATATACTTAATTTTAGTGCCTCAGGTTTGGAACCTAAAATATATATTATAAATAAAACAGATTTAGAAAATGGAAGCATAAGTGTGTATTTATCTCGTCCAAATGAGAGCTTAGAAGAAATTGTTATTTCTAAAAAGTTGTTTGCTGATGGAGCTTTTGGTGAAGGGATTAAAACTTATACACCTGCCCAACGGAAATATCGAAGTGCAAGTACTTCTCTTTTTAGAATTACGGAAGGCGAGCCTACTAAAATAGGTTTAGATCCAATTTTTAATATCTTAAACGGAAAGAAAAAGAGATTGAAGAAAGCCATGCTATATGAAGCTCAAGAGTTAGCAAGCGATACGTTTTATGAATATTATTCTAAAGAGGATTTGATAAGCAAGTTTAATATTCCAGAAGATCACGTAATGAGTTTTGTTTATTTTGTTGTGCTTCAAGAGGATTATAAACAAGTTAATTTAGAACGATCTACTAAATATGACTTATTTCTGGCTGTTTTATATGAACGCTATTTGAGTTTTTTATAAAAAGCCAGAAAGTGATTGTAGATTAGTTAGGCTACTCGTCGCAGTTTTGTGTTTCCAAATCATCTTCAGTAATTACTTTTACTTCATATAATGGGATAAATGCCTCCAAAGCTGCATGATAATCTTTTTTGCGAATCGACAATGTGATTTCACAGTTTAGATTCATCTTTTGTGAAATTATATTTAAGTTTTTTTCTTTTATGACACGCATAACTTTGTTCATGTCTTTATATTCAAACTGAACAATAAACTCTTTATCGATTGTTTTTTCTACAATAAATGCTTCTTCTAAAGCCATTTGTGCAGCAGCTCGATATGCTGTAATTAAACCACCTACTCCTAGTTTAATACCTCCGAAATACCGAACAACTATGATCAAAATGTCTGTAACTTCAAACGATTGAATTTGTCCATAAATAGGCATGCCTGCTGTATTGCTAGGTTCACCGTCGTCATTTGCTCTAAAGTAAATTTTTTCTGCGCCTAACTGATAAGCGTAGCACCAATGTCGAGCTGTATGATGTTGTTTTTTTATGGATTCTAAATGTAGTTTTACGTCCTCTTCATTTTTAACTGGAAAAGCATATCCAAAAAATTTGCTGTTTTTTTCTTTGTAAAGAACTTCTTCTGAAGGTATGTCAATGGTGTTGTAAAAATCTTTTTCCAATTTTTTATCTTTTTAAGGGATAAATATATTCAAGAGTATTATTCTCGATTACTATTGTTTCTGTACTGCTATATTTTTTTATTTTTGGGGCTTGTATGCCTTCGTAGAGATGTTCATATGAAGTGAAAACACGCGCTTCATCCCATAAATTTAGATCGATAAATTCCTGAATAGTGCGACGTCCACCTTCGATGACAATTGAAGGAATGTTTAAGTCATATAGAATAGAACAAATTTGTGGGATTATTGGGATTGAAAAATCAATCCTGATATAAGTCAAGTTGTGGGTGTTTTTTAAAATTTTGTTTTCTGTGATACAGATTGTAGGTAGTGATTGATCTTTTAGATTAAAATCATCGGGTACGCTTCCTTTTCTATCGATATAGATTCTAATAGGGTTTTTACCAAACCAACTTCGAGTGCTTAATGTTGGATTATCGTCTAATACAGTTTGTGTTCCTACTAGAAAAGCCGATTCTTCACTTCGCCATTTATGTACTAATTGTAGTGAATAGACGTTTGAAATCCAAAATGGAGCTGTAACGTTTTTTTTTAGAGGAGCGATAAGGCCGTCTTGGGTTTGAGCCCATTTTAAAATAATATAAGGGCGTTTTTGCTCGTGAAAAGTAAAAAAACGCTTGTTTATATCTTCACATTCCTTTTCTAAAACTCCGATAATAACGTCAATTCCAGCTGCTTTTAGTTTTTTGATTCCTTGTCCGCAAACTTTTGCAAAGGGATCTTGAATACCAATAACTACTTTGGGGATTTTTTTTTCAATAATTAAATCTGCACAAGGTGGCGTTTTTCCAAAATGACTGCAAGGCTCTAAGCTTACATAGAGTATAGATTCTTTTAAAAGTTCAGGATTCTTAACGGCATTTATAGCGTTTACTTCTGCATGTGGCCCCCCGTATTTTGAAGTAGCACCTTCACCGATTATTTGATCTTTATAAACCAAAACAGCGCCAACAGAAGGATTTGGTAACGCTTCGAATATACCTGTTTTAGCTAATTGTAAACAGCGAGAGATGTAAAATTCATTTTTTTCCAAAATCGATAATAATGTATCTTTACACAAAATTACACTTTTTAATTTTAATAAGTGATTTTATCCGTTTATACTATGACCATAAAGACCTTTAAAGCCTGTTTTATAGAAAAATTACGAGGGGAGTATGATATCGAAGAAATCGAGGGTTTTTTCCTTATTTGCTTAGAATATATAGAACATAAAAAGCGATTTGATTTGATGTTAAATCCTGAATTAGAGGTTTCTGATTTGGAAAAATGGGAAGAGGTCCTCAATCAACTTAAAGAACATCGTCCGATTCAATATATTTTTGAAAAAACCTTTTTTTATGGATTACCTTTTATTATCCGAGAAGGGGTTTTGATTCCGAGACCTGAAACAGAAGAATTGGTCGAGTGGATTTTGAGTAGTGTTCCTAAAGGTAAGTCATTGAGGGTTTTAGATATCGGAACAGGAAGTGGATGTATTGCAATTAGTTTGGCTAAAAACTTGCCACTTGCTTCTGTTTATGCACTTGATGTCTCAGAATCGGCATTGGAAATTGCGAAACAGAATGCCTCTAAAAATAATGTAGACATCACTTTTTTGAAAAAAGATATTTTAATTGAAGCTCAATTGTTGGATCAATTTGATGTAATTGTGTCTAATCCTCCTTATGTTCGGAACTTAGAAAAAATAGAGATCCAAAAAAACGTTTTGAATTATGAGCCTCATTTGGCTTTATTCGTTTCAGATGATAAAGCACTTATTTTTTATGAAAAAATAGCGAGTTTGGCTGATAATAATTTACAATCTGAAGGGATGTTGTTTTTTGAAATAAATCAATATTTAGGAAAAGAAACATTGGCTTTATTTGAAGGATTATCTTTTAAATCTGTAGAATTACGTCGTGATATGATGCAAAATGATCGAATGATTCGTGCTATAAAAAAATAATAAACTTTAAGGATCAATGGTTTTTTTTCGAGAATTTGAAAATTAATGTAAAAGTAGCAAGTAAGCATTTTTAACTCCTTACTAATTAAGTTTCTATATTGATTACTTTCATTTAACTTTAGAGTTTTAAACAAATATACCTTTATGAAAAAACAATTACTTTGTGCAGCTGTTGCTTTTGTTTTGCAGACTATTGCTTATTCTCAGATATCTAGTTTACCACCAAGTTATACTGTAGAATCCACTGCGTCTTTGACTCCTATTTTTAGAGCTGAAAGAGAACGTTTGCATAACTTAGTACATACCAAACTAGATTTGAAGTTCGATTATCAAAAGCAATATGTTTTAGGAGAGGCTTGGTTAACTTTAAAGCCACATTTTTACGCGAGTAGTTCGTTAGAGTTGGATGCTAAGTATATGGATATTCATGAGGTTATATTGATTTCTGATTCGAATCAAAAGAAGTTGAGTTTTAGTTATGATAAATTAAAACTACAAATAGATTTAGGGCAAATATTTTCAAAAGAAGAGCAATTTACTATTTATATTAAATACACTGCAAAACCTAATGAAGTTGAGCAGGAAGGTAGTGCCGCGATTCATGATGCCAAAGGACTTTATTTTATAAATCCGTTAGGAGATGAAGTAGGTACGCCTACGCAGATTTGGACCCAAGGAGAAACAGAGTCCTCTTCTTGTTGGTTTCCTACTATTGATTCTACAAATCAAAAAACGTCACAAGAAATTTATCTTACTTATCCTAAAAAATATGTTTCACTATCTAATGGTTCTTTGATTTCTACAAAAGAAAACTCTGATGATACAAAAACGGATTACTGGAAGTTTGATGACAAGCATGCGCCTTATCTATTTTTTGTCGGAATTGGAGATTATGCAGTTATAGAGGATTCTTGGAAAGGTATTGAGGTTTCATATTACGTTGAGCCTGAATTCAAAGAATATGCTCGCGACATCTTTGGGAATACTCCTGAAATGATGCAATTTTTCTCTGATTTACTAGATTATCCTTATCCTTGGGAGAAATATTCACAAATGACCGCACGTGAATATGTAAGCGGCGCTATGGAAAACACCACAGCTTCCCTTTTTAATTATGGAGTTCAACAGAAACCTGGACAATTAATTGATGAGAATTCTGCAGAAACGGTCATTGCACACGAATTATTTCACCATTGGTTTGGCGATTTGGTTACTGCTGAAAACTGGACTAATTTGGCATTAAATGAGGCTTTTGCGAATTATTCTGAATATTTATGGGTTGAATATAAGTATGGAAAAGAACAAGCGGATGAATATTTGAATACGCAATTGAATAGTTATTTTATGGGTGATAATGTTGATAAAACACTTATTAGAATGCACTATAAATCAAGGGAAGATATGTTTGATGCAGTTACATACAATAAAGGTGGGGCGATTTTACATATGTTGCGTGCTTATTTGGGTGATGAAGCTTTTTTTAAAGGATTAAATAAATATTTAGTAACCAATAAGTATGGAAAAGCTGAAGTATCTCAATTGAGAATCGCTTTGGAGGAAGTTAGCGGAAGAGATTTGAATTGGTTTTTTAATCAATGGTTTATGGGGAGTGGACATCCAAAATTGACTTTTCATTCACAATACGATGCAGAACAGAAAAAACTATCAGTAGAAGTTATACAGACGGGTGAGTTGTTATTTGAATTTCCTTATACAATCGATATTGTAACTAAAAAGGGGGTTGCACGTAAACAGTTTTGGGTTTCTAAACAAAAACATAATTCTGTTTCTTTTGACGTTGCAACTCCTCCGGAGGTTGTTATAGCTAATGCAGATCAAATATTAATTTCTGAGCTTGAGGATTTAAAGAATACGACTGTTTTTGCGAAACAATATAAATATGGGAAAGAAAACTTTAATGCAAGAAAAGATGCCTTAGAGGCACTGGCGAAAGTACAGACTACAGAATCAGAAGCATTAAAGGTAATTTTAGAAGCACTTCAAGATCCGTATGAAGGTATTCGAATTGAGGCAATTAATTTACTTGATTTGAATACAATTGAAGTTGTTGATCAAGCGAAGCCAATATTGAAAAAGTTAGCATTGGATGATTCCAAGACTAAAGTACAAGCTCAAGCAATTCAAGCTTTAACTTACGCTAATGTTGTTGATAAAAAGATATTAGATCAAGCGTTTGAAAGTGTCTCTTTTAGAGTGAAAGCAGCTGCAATTGATGGATTACTAACCTTAGATGATCAGTTTGTAAATCAAATTCCTGGAGATTTAGATAAGGAAGTGGTGAAATTAAGTTCTAAACTGATTGCGGTATCAATGCCTAAATGGATAGCTGAAAATCAATTGGATAAGGCTGATTTAATCGCAGAGCAGGTAGCGATGTACATCTTTATTAAATTTCAAGATCAAGATCTTGGTAATGCGATGGAAGAGGGGTTTAAATGGATTATGGCTAATAATACGTCTAAAGCAACAGAAGTAATAGCTCAAATTCACGAAGGTTATTTTGAGTATTTTAAAAAAATGAATCCCGATGCAGGACAAGGAATTCGAATCATGGCTCGAGAAGCACTGCGAATCAAACAAAATGCATGGGAAAAGAATCCTACAAATGCACTAAAAAAGCAAGTGGAAAGACTGGAGCAAGTAGTTAAAGCTATAGAGCAATAGTTTGATAAACTTTATTTGAAAATTAAAATGATTTTACGTTGAATTGTACTAATTTTGAGCTTTCAACACAACTTAACAATTTATATGGAATTAATTTATAAAGGGAAGACGAAGGATGTTTATAACCTTGAAAATAATCAGGTTTTATTAAAGTTTAAAGACGATGTAACAGGAGAAGACGGTGTTTTTGACCCTGGAGCGAATACAGTAGGATTAACTATTGAAGGTGCAGGAAAGTCAGGATTAAAAATGACAACATACTTTTTTGAAGTTTTAAATGATTTGGGAATTCCTACTCATTTCATAGCTTCTGATTTGGATGAGGTAACTATGAAAGTTAAAGCTGCACAAGCTTTTGGAAAAGGCTTAGAAGTTATTTGTAGATACCGCGCAGTAGGTAGTTTTTACCGTCGTTATGCAGCTTATTGTACAGAAGGTGATGTTTTGGATAGTTTTGTTGAGGTAACGATTAAAGATGATGAAAGAGGAGATCCTACTATTTCTGAAGAAGCGTTAGAGATGTTGGGGATTTTATCAAATGAGGAGTATGACGTTCTAAAAAATTTGACTAAAAAAATCTGCGCTATCATTAAAGAAGAGTTGGCAAAAAAAGATTTAGATCTTTATGATATTAAATTAGAATTTGGACGTGATAAAGCTACGAATGAAATTATCTTAATTGATGAAATTTCTGGAGGTAATATGCGTGTTTATAAAAAAGGAATCTATATTTCTCCATTAGAGTTAGAAAAAGATTTTTTAGGATAGTTATCAAATAGTAATGACTATGTAAAAAAAAGCGGCAGCTAAATTTAAATTTAGCTGCCGCTTTTTTTTATTAAAATGGAGACTATAAATTTAAGTTCTTAACTTGTTCCAATTTATCTTTCCAAATTTTAGCCTCATCCTCTTGTTTAGCAATGCTTTTCATTACTTCTTTGACAAAAGGATTGTCCGAGGTGGCATTTGTAATAAATTGAATGTTGTTCTCAAGCTGTAAAATATTAGAATTAATCTCTTCAATTTTTCGTTGGATAAAATTAATCTCATATTGAAGCTTCTTTTGATCGTTCTGGCCTACTAAATCATCCAATCTATTATTGAATTTCACAGATTCTGTTTCGCGCTTACTCAAACTTAATTTGTCAAATAAAACATCTAAGATTTTGTTGAATTTAGTTTCAATAAAACGCTTATTATGACTTACTTTACCAAGCGATTTCCAGTTTTGAATATGATTTTTTATTTCATCTAAATCAGTTTTGTGATCACCAGATAATTGGAACCCTTTTAATAAATCTAAATATTCTTTTTTCTTTGCATAAGCAAGAGACTCTACATCGTTTTCTTGATTTCTGAATTTATGCAATTGATCGAAATAATGATTGCAAGCTTCTTTAAACTCTTTCCAAAGTTTATCTGAATATTTTTTAGGGACATGACCAATAGACTTCCAATCCTCTTGGATTTGCTTCATTATTGGAGTCACTTTATTAAAGTCTTCGTTGTCTTTTAATGAATTTGCTTTTTCAATTAACGCAATTTTTTTTGTGTAATTTTCTTGTTGTTCGCGTTTTAATTCTTTGTAAAAGTTGTTCTTATTTTGGTTGAAATTTCGAGTCGCTAATTTAAATAATTGCCAAACTTCTTCATTGTTCTCTACCGGTACTTTTCCTATAGAGAAAAATCGATTACGCAATGCATCAACTTTTTTAATTTGATTTTGCCAAGCGTTATGATTGTTGATTTTTTCTTTAGAGATAGAGTCTATTTCTGAAATAATGACTACTTTGAGATTAAGATTATCTACTTCAACTTTTCTTAGACTCTCAAAAAGCTGCTCTCTTTTGTCATGTAGCTGTTTGGTAATGTCGCTAAATTTGGTCCAAATTTCCTCTCTTATTTCTCTGTCTACAGGACCAATTTCTTCTCTCCAAATACGGTGTAATGTTTGAAGCTCTCGGAATGACTTAATAATATCATCTTCCTGTAATAACTCTTCAGCGCGCGTTATAATTTTTTGTTTTTGCTCTAAATTGTATTTAAAGTCTAAATCACGAGATTCGCGGTCCAAGTGTAATTGATCGTAAAAACGTTCGATATGGAAATGGAAATTATTCCAAACGTGATTGTACTTATCTTTGGGAATTGGACCTACATTTTTCCATTCTTCTCTTAATTCTGTAAGACTTTTAAGAGCGTCTCCCATGTTTTCTGCATCATCTACTAACTTTCTTAAATTTTCGATGATGTTTAGGCGCTTTTCTAAATTTACATTCAAATTTTCTTGAAGCTCTTTGTAATAAGCGTTCTTTTTATTTCTAAACTCGTTGAAGTATGTTTCGAATGTGTTTTTTAAAGGAAAAATATAATTGAAGTCTGATTCAGCTGCTTCAGGATTTTCCTCTAAGAAAGCTTCTTTCTTTTCTTCAATATAGTCGTTGTACTTTGTAAAGAATTCTTTTTTTATTTCTTCTGCGTATTCTTTGATCGCTGTAACTTTGTAATTTGAAAATAGATTTTTTAATTCTTCTGTCAAATCTTCCATTGAAAGCTTTTCATAGTCTTTTTGAGGAATATTGTTATTTTCAGATAAGGAATTATCTTCACTATCAGCCGCATTAGAAGCAGCAATAGAGTGCAGAGCTTTATCTTTTTCGTTTGATACAGAAGTGTCTAAAACTGTATCTATTTTTTTTCCGTCTACAGTTTCATTCTGTAGGTTATCATTCTTTTCTAACATCTTTAAACGCTTAGTATTTAACAATCTTTTTCGAAAGGTACAAAACCTCTAACAAATTTAAAAATATTTTAAGAAAAACAGACTATCTCAGTCACTTAATTTAATCTTCCGAAAATTTAGCTATTAATCCGTTTTTATTCCATATTTCCCATGCTTTTTCGGCTTGAAGTTTTAGCATTAAAGCTCCATTTTGAATCTTAGCCCCATTTTCAGACGCAAGTTTTAAGAACTGAGTGGTTTCAGGATTGTAAGTTAGATCAAAAGCAATATGCTGTTTTGAGAAATAGGTGTACGGCAGTGTAGGTGCTTCATTTATATTTGGGAAAGTACCAAGAGGAGTTGTGTTTATTATTACTTGATACGATTGCATTATATCTTTATCAATTTCCTCATATTGCAACGTATTCTCTTGAGCTGTTCTTGAAACAAATTTATATTCTATCTTTAGCTTTCTTAATGCAAATTCAATGGCTTTACTAGATCCACCTGTTCCTAAAATAAGTGCTTTTTTATGAGTGGAGTTAAGCATAGGTTTGATGGCTTGGTAAAAGCCAAACCAATCAGTATTATAGCCTTTAAGATGACCTTTTTTTGATATTCGAATTGTATTTACTGCACCTATTTTTCTTGCTTTTTTAGAAAGGCTATCCAAGTATGGTATGATAGTTTCTTTGTAAGGAATTGTTACATTTGCTCCTTTTAATTCTGGATTTTCGTGTAAAATATTTGAAAATTCAGCAATATTTTGAATGTCAAAATTTACATATTGACTTTTGATATCATTATTTTTTTTAAATTTATTTGAAAAATAAGCTGCTGAAAAGGAGTAAGAAATATTTCTTCCGATTAATCCATACAGGTTTCTTTCTTTCATTTTAGTCGATATTTTTAGGGGCAAATCGCTCCAGAATTAATATTAATGCAAAGCCAGTAATACATAGGAAGATGACAAAAGCGTATTGAGGATCACCTTCAAAAGTCATTGGGCTTACGTTTTTTTCTACTAGAGGGATAATTGTTCCATGTGAGTCAGTGGTGGTTTGGATAACATGTTTCCAAGGCCACAGTTTATTTAAAGAACCAATCATAAATCCTACGAGTACTGAAAATGTAATGTTTTTATGGTTGGCAAACATCCAGGTTAGTATTTTTGAAAATACTTTTAAACCAAGAATTGCACCGATACCGAATGTCATTAACTTAAGGAAAATAGGAGGTAGTACTTCTGAGTTCCAATTCAGGATGTTTTCTCTAAGGTCATTTATCAAACCTATTACAGTTTTGTATGACCCCAATAATAGTAGTATAAAGGCGCCAGAAACACCTGGAAGGATCATTGCAATAATAGCTATGAATCCTGATAGAAAAAGGTAGTAATAGGAATCAACTGCTGTTGTAGGTTGGGCAATTGTAATTAAAAATGCTAATATAGCTCCGGCAATCAATCCTAGTATGTTTTTAATGTCCCATTTTTTTACTTCTTTCCACATTAAAAATATACTTGCTAATACTAGTCCGAAGAAAAAAGCCCAAACTAATAATGGTTTTTCATGAAGTAGGTGAGTGATAACTTTAGCAAAACTTAATATACTTATGGCTACCCCTGTTAATAGTGCCAGTAAAAAATTACCATTTAGTTGTTTCCAAGCTGTCTTAATACCTTCTTTTTTCCAGGTTTTTAAAATATCTAGATTTATTCCGTTTATAGTATTGATGAGTTCTTCATAAATACCTGAAATAAATGCAATTGTTCCACCTGATACACCAGGAACTACATCGGCTGCTCCAATAGCAATACCTTTAAGTGTAATAATTAGATAGTCTGGAATGAGTTTTCTCATAGTAGGGATAAACTAAAAGCTATTCTATAGAATAGCTTTTAAATATTGTTATTGTTGTGTTTTTGTATGATATTTTGAACCATTGGATTTTCCCAAATAATAGGGAAATATGTCTCTAAAATTGTTCGCTGTTCGTAGCTTTTATTTAATGCAATAGTTAAGTGATAGGTACCTTTATCAAACTCGTGCATTGTGAAGTACAATGCAGCTAAACGAAAAGAGATTACGGCCTCATCTGGGTGAAATTCAGAAATCTGTAATAGTTTTTGAATTGCATTTTGATATTGTCCTAATACATAAAGCGTGTCTGCCCATCCAACCCAATTTTCTACAGTGAAATTTCCGAGTTCGGTAGCATTTTTATATCCTTTTTCGGCTTCATCAAAGTTTAATAAACTTTTATTTAATATTGCATATCTTATCCAATATTTCTCATTTTGTTCTTCAATATTGATAGCTTTTTGTAAGTAGAACAATGCCTTTTCGAATTTTTCTTTCTTGATATATATGTCCGTTAATGCGATCCATCCTTTGTCTAAAAGAGGATCTTCGTGAACGGTTTGCTTATAATAATCAATCGCTAAAGGGAAATTGTTAAGTTGTTCGTAGCAGTTTCCAATTCTAAGTAAAACGTATGAAGAAGGTGCATCTAGTTCAATAGTTATTAAATAATTTTTGATGGCTTCTTCATGTTTGTCTAACTTTTCTAAAGCTTTTCCCTTTTCAAGATAAGCTCCAAGAAATTGTTCGTCAATTAGCGTAGCATAATCAAATGCCCAAACAGCTTTTTCGTAATCTTTTATTGCGTAATACTGACGTCCAAGTTGATGCCAAGCAATTTCACTGTAAGGTGATTTGTCAATAAATGTTTCGAGAAAAGAGATTGCTTGCTTGTTTTGATTTAAAAAATCAAAACAATAAATTACGTTATAAAGTGCAGATTGATCCTCTTCATCGTGTTCCAAACATTCGATAAAACTTTCTTTAGCAAGCTCGATATTGTCCACAAACAAATATTCCATTCCTAATAAGGAATAAACATCGGAAAGATCATCAGTTAGGTTTAATGCTGTTTTTAGTTGTTCAACAGCAGCTTCGTGTTGCCCTTTTTTTGAGTAAATATTTGCTCGTTGAATATAAATTTCTTCGTTTTGAGGTTCTAAAATTTCGAGTTCATTTAATAAACGATCTGCAAGTTCTAGTTTATCTTGAAAAATGTACATTTCAACTTGTACTAATTTTAAGCCAGTAGATAGAGGATGCTGTTCTAATCCTAATTTAAGGGCTTTTTTTGCCAAGTTAATTTTTCCTGAATCTAAATAGTGTAGGATTATGTTTTCAAATTCTTCTGAATCAAAGAATAAAACTTTATTCGTCTTCAGCATTGATTCAAATCGGGAAAGTGATAAGTTATATTCTTCTTCTTCGTTATTCAAATACATGTTTTTTTAAATAGTGATGTTTCTTAAATATTTCTTAAATATCTAATTAATTCTCTTTAAAGTTAAATAAAATAAATAAACTTTAAAAGTATTTAGAGTTGAAGTTCTTTTTGTACTTCATTCAAGGCTTCAATAATCATTTGACAGCCTTCTTTTATTTCTTCTTCACTGATTGTGAGTGGAGGAGTAATTCGAATTGCTTTTCCTTCAAAAAGAAGCCAAAAAAGGATGACGCCTTTTTCTTGACATTTCATAATAACACTGTTTGTTATTTCTGCACTTAATGTCATTGGTGCAAGCATTAATCCTTTTCCTCTAATTTCTGTAATTAATGGATGTACAAGTAATTTTCTAAAAAGTTTTTCTTTTTCAAGAGTTTGAGGCATTAAATCAGACTCTACTAATTCTTGTAATGTTGCTAAACTAGCAGCAGCAATTACTGGATGTCCTCCAAAGGTGGTAATATGTCCAAATCTAGGATTGTCGTATAGTAAATCCATATGTTTTTCATTGGCTGTAAAAGCTCCTACGGGCATTCCGCCCCCCATTCCTTTACCCATAACTATTACATCAGGAACAATGTCGTAGTTTTGAAAACCAAATAACTTACCTGTTCTTCCAAAACCAGGTTGAATCTCATCTAAAATTAACAAAGCTCCAACTTCATCACATCGTTTTCTTACTTTTTTTAGATAATCATTTTCAGGTTGTACAAATCCAGCACCTCCTTGGATAGTTTCTAAAACAACACCTGCTGTACGCTTTGTTATTTTTTTTAAGTCTTCTTCGGAATTAAAAGTAATGAAATCCACATCTGGTATAAGTGGGCGAAACGCACGTTTACGCTCTTCAAATCCCATAATGCTCATTGATCCCATTGTGTTTCCGTGATAGGCATTGTGACAAGAAATTAGTTGACTTCTACCTGTAACACGTTTCGCTAATTTTAAAGCACCTTCGATAGCTTCAGTACCTGAATTTACTAAGTATGTTTTGTTTAATTGAGCAGGAATGTGTTCCGATAATAATTTACAAAATGCAACGGCTGGATCTTGGATATATTCACCATAAACCATGACGTGTGCATATTTATCTAATTGATCTTTAATTGCTTGAGTTATTCTGGGGTGTTGGTGACCTAGTGTGCATGCAGAAACTCCAGCTACAAAATCTAAATGTTTATTATTATTAGTATCGTAAATATAACTTCCCTTTGCAGACTTAACTTGCATTCCAATAGGATTAGGAGAAGTCTGTGCTTGATATTTAAAAAAATCGTCTCTTAACATGGTTATTTAACTTCTTTTAAAGGTGTTTTTTTTACCTCTTTTTTTATGAAGGCGTTTTTACCTGGTTTATTATGCAGTGTTTCCTCTTGGATTTCAATGGGCTTTTCTGCTTCTCTTTGTTGCTTTTTGCTGTTTTTTAGCGCCTCTCGTTCTAATTCTAATTCTGAATCTGGAAAAATCGCTTCCAAAGTAAGGATTCGTTCCTCTCCACGCCAATTAAAATCTTTCAATTTTTGAGCATTTTCAGGAAGTTCTCCTTCAGGATAAATTTCGCTTTTTGGGGCAATCATAAGGGTTGCAGTTTCAATTTTGTTGTTTTCTAACTGCAAATTTATTTGGCTACAGATTCCTTTATTGATTCCGATAAATTCATTTAAATCATTGTACATATAGTAGATGATTTCAGAGTTTTTAATTAAATCAATTTCGTAGAGTTTGTTATCTTTAAATTTGCCATACATATTGGCTCCTTTTACTTGATTGTATCCTGTGCTTAATGTATCAACTTGTATTACAAATGCATTGTTTAGTACTTTTAACGAATCTAGTTGTTCTGTGATCGGATCATTAATTAGGTGAATTACTTCGCCTGTTAGTTGACTATCTCCATTCCATAAAACTGGTCTACCAATTAACTGTGTCAAACCTTCTTTTTGCGACCAATGTATCGAATCGCTTTTTCCGCTCATTTCAGTCTTAAAAATACGTGCATTATCATAAGCACGAATGACTCTTTGATCAGTTTTTCCTGTCACTAATATTCTTTTGGCATGTAAATGAACTGAATCATTCTCTTCGGTTAAAGCACTGATTAATGCTTTTTTAGTAACAAACATCGAATCGCGTTCTTTGTATACCTCTGCGTAATGTCCTTTTACAATAGTTTTGTTAATAGTGTCAATTACTTTTACATTGTTGGTTGCAGACGAAAAATCGCGATGTTTGTCATAGTACATTGAATCTCCTTGAATTCTTCTGTCGTCATACAGGATATGGGAGTTTTTTACCATTTTTCCGATATCTTGTTTTACATCATAAAAACCATTTTCCGTATAGATATAGTTGTTCTCATTAGTAATTGTAGACGGACCGAAAACATAGGAGTGTTGTGGCACTTCATAGAAGTCTAAATGATTTGATTTAACTACTGTTCCTTGGTCTGTAGTGATAGTTACTGCATTAAGGAACTGGAATTTTTTTTCGTTTAAATTATATTTTCCCGCTTGACTTGTAAGTATATTTCCCTCGTTGGTTATTTTTCCGAATGAATTGTAATAGATTAAATTTTCATTTCGATCAAAGTGAAGGGTGTCTGTTTCAAGTTTAGAATCTGGCGAAGTTAAAACAACGTTTCCTGTAGCATATGCAAAACCATTTACACCATTGTATTCTGCGTATCGACTCTTTAAGTGAATAGTGTCGCCCTGATTCATGGCCACATCCCCAAAAAGTTTGATATAGTTTTCTTTTTCAAAAAAATATGCTTTATTACAATTGATCAATACTCCATCATGTTCTGCTGAAATATTTCCTCTAAGCATAATTGCATCAGGAATTTCTGCTTCGTTAATGTCGCTATAATCCGAGTGGTGAATGATTATTTTTTTTTTGTTTTGAGCGAAAACGGAAACAGAGAATAGTAGAAGTATATATAAGGGAAGATATGTTCTCAAGTCTATAAAATTTCCTCAAATTTAATTAAAAAAACGGAATTAATTTTTTATTAAGAATAAATTATAAGATAAAAAAAAACACTTCAGTTAAGAAGTGTTTTTAGGTGTTATTTGATGATTGTTTGTTTACGATCTGGACCTACAGAAACGATTCTAATAGGAACCTCTAGGTTTGTTTCGATAAACTCAATATATTCTTTTAATTCAATAGGAAGTTCTTCATATGTTGTCATTCCAGTTAAATCAGCTTTCCAACCTTTTTTCTCTACGTAAAGAGGGGTTACATTTTCTGGTTCAATGTTGTAAGGTAAATGATCAATTTTTTCACCTTTGTATTCGTAAGCTGTACATACTTTTAAGGTTTCAAAACCAGAAAGGACATCGCCTTTCATCATATAAAGTTCAGTAACTCCATTTACTTCTACAGCATATTTTAAAGCTACTAAATCCAACCAACCACATCTTCTAGCACGACCTGTAACAGAACCGAATTCATTACCTACTTTAGCCATTGTCATTCCAATTTCATCTGTTAATTCAGTTGGGAATGGACCGCTTCCAACACGTGTTGTGTAAGCTTTAAAAATTCCAAATACATTTTTTACTTTGTTTGGAGGTACTCCTAAACCAGTGCACGCACCTGCAGCAGTTGTGTTTGAAGAAGTAACAAAAGGATAAGTTCCAAAATCAATATCTAATAATGATCCTTGAGCTCCTTCTGCTAAAATAGATTTACCTGCTTTTAAAGCTGTGTGAATATAATCTTCGCTATCAATGAAAGTAAGTTTTTTTAGTTCTTCAACAGCTGTAAAGAATTCATCCTCTAATTCTTTTAAGTTGTATTGTAAATCAACATCATGGAAAGCAATCATCGCTTCGTGCTTATCGGCTAGGTTGCGGTAGCGCTCTTTGAAATCAACTAATTCTATATCACCAACACGAATTCCATTTCTACCGGTCTTATCCATATAAGTTGGTCCGATACCTTTAAGTGTTGAACCAATTTTAGCTTTCCCTTTTGCAGCTTCAGAAGCAGCATCTAGTAAGCGGTGTGTAGGCAAGATTAAATGTGCTTTTCTTGAAATCAAAAGACGTGAATAGATATCGATATTGAATTTCTCTAAGCCTTCAATCTCTTTAATGAAAACAACAGGGTCGATAACCACACCGTTTCCGATAATATTGATAGAATCTTTGTGAAAAATTCCAGAAGGAATCGTGCGTAAAACGTGTTTAATTCCGTCAAATTCTAAAGTGTGCCCAGCATTCGGACCACCTTGGAAGCGTGCAATAATGTCGTATTTTGAAGTAAGGACATCAACGATTTTACCTTTTCCTTCATCTCCCCATTGCAAGCCAAGTAGTAAATCTACTGTCATTATAATTGTGTTGTTTTAATTACTAGTCATTTGTAGTTTCAGAATCAGAATCATTTTTTCTAATTCCATAAAAATAAAGGGAATGATTGTGAATTTCAATATTAAAAATCTCTTCAATAGTTTTTTTAATTGTTTGAATTCTAGGATCACAAAATTCAATGACTTCCCCTGTGTCTGTTAAGATAATGTGATCATGTTGTTTATCAAAATATGATTTCTCATAATGTGCTTGATTTTGTCCAAATTGATGTCTTCGAACCAAACCACATTCTAATAATAATTCAATAGTATTGTATAGCGTGGCTCTACTTACGCGATAGTTTTTGTTTTTCATTTTAATATAAAGTGATTCTATATCGAAATGTTCTTCACTATCGTAAATCTCTTGTAAGATGGCATAGCGTTCAGGCGTTTTACGATGACCTCTTTCTTCTAAGTATTTCGTAAAAACGTTTTTTACTATTTCTTGATTATTTTCAGTTCCCATTTATTCATAAGTATATACAACTGCAAATATAAAGCTATTTTTCGTTGTGATGAAAGTTTTGAAAGGTTAGATTCCGTTAATTTAATTGTGTGAAAAACTCAATTAATTTGAGGTTGACCTCGTAACTTTGTCTACTCCTTCGATTTTTTTGATGTTTAGTATCATTTTCTTTAAAAGAGTGTTATTTGGAACGATTACAGTTATTTGTCCGTTAAAAATTCCAGCATTTTCACTTAAAGAGATGCTTTTGATATTTACACTCATACTATCGGTTATCACTTTTGTAATTTGTGAAGTTAGTCCAATTGAATCTAATCCTGTAATGTTTATTGTAGCCTCAAAGTTTTCTTTAGAAGAATCCACCCATTGTGCAGCAATAATTCGATACGCATAATTTGATTGCATACTAATGGCATTAGAGCAATCGGATTTGTGTACTTTAATACCTTCATTAATTGTAATAAAGCCAAAAACTTCATCTCCAGGTATTGGACTACAACAAGAGGCTAATTTATAGTCAAGTTTCTCCTTTTCTTTTCCAAATAACAATAAATCTAAATTATGATGTTCTTTAGATTCTGTTACATTTGGAATAGGTGAAGGTTGTCGTTTAATTGTTTTTTTGAAGAAATTAAACAATGAATTATTGCGTTGTGCAGCATATTCTTTTAGTTGTGGGTTATCGATTATACCAGCACCTACACGATAAAATAAATCTTGACTAGTTTTTAGTCGAAAAAGATTAACCATTTCATTCGTAGTCTTCTCATCAAGGGTTATTTTTAGATGTCGAAGTTTTCGAATGAGTTGTTCTTTTCCATCTTCAGCGATTTTCTTCGTGCTTTCATTTAAAACATTTTTTATTTTATTTCTTGCACGTGATGTTGTTACATAGTCCAACCAGTTTACGCTTGGTTTTTGATTTTCAGATGTTATAATTTCTACCTGATCACCGCTATTTAAAACGTGGTTTAATGGGACTAATCGCCCGTTTACCCGCGTTCCACGAGTATGTAAACCAATTTCAGAGTGAATACTAAAAGCAAAATCCAATGCCGTAGCCCCTTTTGGTAACGATTTTAATTCGCCTTTTGGAGTAAAAACATAAATCTCTTTTGAATAGAGGTTTAATTTGAAATCTTCTACAAAATCAACAGCATTTGTTTCGGCATTCTCTAATGCTTCTTTGAGTTGATTTAACCAAATATCTAAACTGTTTTCTTCTGTGTATCCCTGTTTATATTTATAATGTGCTGCATAGCCTTTTTCAGCTATTTCGTTCATTCGCTCACTTCGAATCTGAATTTCTACCCATCTTCCTTTTGGTCCCATTACCGTTATATGTAAAGCTTCATAACCAGTAGATTTTGGAGCGGAAATCCAATCGCGTAATCGACTAGGACTTGGGCGATAATGATCCGTTACGATGGAGTATATTTTCCAAGCAAGAAATTTTTCATCGTGTGGATTGTCTGTTTTATAGATAATTCTAAGAGCAAATTTGTCATATACTTCATCAAAAGTAACGTTTTGAGCTTTCATTTTTCTTCGAATAGAATAGATAGACTTAGGTCTTCCTTTCATTGAATAATTGATCTGCTCTTCGTCCAAAGATGTTTTTAAAACCGATGAAATGGATTCAATATATGCTTCTTGCTCTTCTTTAGACTCTTTCATCTTGTTTAAGATGTCTTGGTAAATTCTCGGTTCTGTATATTTCAGTCCCAAATCTTCGAGCTTCGTTTTGATGTTAAATAAGCCTAATCGATGTGCTAAAGGGGCATAGATATATAATGTCTCCGAAGCTATTTTTGCTTGTTTGTAAGGAGCCATACTATCCATGGTTTGCATATTATGAAGACGATCAGCAATTTTTATTAAAATTACACGTACATCATCATTTAATGTGAGTAGCATTTTTCGGTAATTCTCTGCTTGCATCGAAATATGTGGATCGGGTTCTAATAGAGCCATTTTTGTCAATCCTTCAACAATTCTTGCAATAACAGGATTGAACCACTCTGAGATTTGCTCCACAGTAATATCGGTGTCTTCTACTACATCATGCATTAAAGCGGCAGCAATAGAAGTTGCTCCCAAACCAATTTCTGAAGCTACAATTTTAGCAACAGCAATAGGATGGAAGATGTATGCTTCTCCAGATTTTCTGCGTTGATGTTTATGTGCATCAACAGCTACATCAAAAGCTTTTCTAATGATTTTTTTATCCTCGTCTGTTAGGGTTTGATAACTGATTCGGAGTAGCTCTTTATATTCTTGAGCAATTGCTTTGTTTTCTTTTTCGATTTCTGCTTCTGTCATATATACTGTCAAAACTTAAATACTAAAATTAGCCGAAAGTTTTATAATAAACAAGTAAAGTGTTTCAAACTTTAATGTGAATCCAAAAAAAAGAGCCGCAATTTTGCGGCTCTTTAGATTTTGTTTTTATGTTTTAAAATACGTAGAAAATACCTGCTGATAATTGTAAATTACTACCAGGTCCAGTTGCTACATTTTTTTTACCAATTGCTTCAATATTTAGACCAAATCGGTTGATAATACGATCACGTGTATATACATAGTCTTTGAATAAACGCGTGTCTGCAATCCAGATATTTACACCACCACCGATATTTAAAGTTGTTTTGCTCTCGCTATCTAATTCCATATATCCCATACCAGCACCTAAATATGGATCTACAATGGGAATGTTGAAAAGTCCACCTAGACTGTACTTAAACATACCATCTATTGAAAATACATCTAAGTCATCATTAGCTATCAGTCCGTTTACATTATTACCCTTTTTGATTTTATTCATAGAGTAGCTAGCTTCAAAACTTAAGTTATTTATTAATTCTCGTTCAACAGCTATTTTAGAAGGAAAAGCCGTACTCCAATTTTCTGTATTGATTGGTTTATCCGTATCAAAATTAGTGTCCATAAAGGTAGCTTGTAACGAAACTTTCCACTTATGATCTTGTACAAAGCGTTTTTCCTTTATTATTTGTGCGTCTACTTGAGTAGAACCTAACAAAAAAAGTACTGCCAAACAAGCTTTGACAGTTAAGCGATTTATTGAATTAAAACAAAAACTATTAAATTTCTTCATTTTATATATATTGATCATTATATTTCTATTTGTTAATAAATAACTAAACTTTCCCAAATTTAGATTAAATTTTCTGTTTTGCAAATAAAAAAATTAAATAGGATTACTTTCTATACGTTTAAAGTCTAAGTCTTGAAAATCGTAGCTAAAGTCTGTTAAAGGTGAAATTGCCTCCATCTTAAATAGATCTATAAATTCAGTATCTTTATTGACTATTAAAAAGGCATCAGCATCAAAATATCTATTAAACCATTTTACAGTAAATATATTGTCTTTATAGTATGAAATTTCTCCAGTTAGCTGAGGAGATCGTTCAGATTCAAAGATATATTGCGAATCTTTTTTGTATATTTTTACAGTTCCAAACCATGGATCTTCAAAGCAGCCGATAAGTTTGTCTAATTGTTTTCGTGCATGCTTGGTTTTTGAATTACTGTTTTGCCATACTTCATCAGTGATTTCAGAGGCATGATCTGTTTGCGATTGCAAGTTTTTACTGTATTCAGAAACATAATCAGTAGGAGGGAGCTCTAAAAAATGATTTTTAATGGTATTGGTAATAGCGTGAAATGCGTAGCCAGATTGCTGATTCGTCAATACGATAATTCCTAAATTCAACTGAGGTAAAAGCGTTACTTGAGTCACGATACCTTCTAAGCCACCAGTATGTGAAACTTGTAATTTTCCTGAAACATCATTTAGTTGCCAACCCAGTCCATATGCTTTAAACAAAGTATTATAAGGAGGCATTGTTTTATTAGGAAGCAAGGTTTGTGGAGTCCACATTTCTGAATGTGTTTGCTTTGAGAAAATGGTCTCACCGTTCCATTCTCCTTGTTGGAGTTGTAATAGAACCCATTTAGATAAATCGTCAACATTGGAATAAATTCCAGCAGCTGCATCAAGAATGGTGTTTGTGTAACGATCGATCGTTTGTAAGTGTCCATCAATAGGAACATGGGGTTCAATGACATTTGTTTTATCTTTCAAACGGTTCCAATTTCCCGCACTTGCTGTCATTCCTATGGGCGCCATTATCTCTTTTTCTACATAAGCAGCCCAACTAAGTCCGCTGACTCTTTCAATAATTACTCCTGCAATGATGTAAAGCAAATTGTCATAGTCATATTTTGTGCGGAACTCTGAAACAGGTTTTAGGTATTGGATGTGATCAATTATGTCTTGAGGTGTGAAATCATGTCCGTCAGGCCAAACCATCAAATCTCCTGCTCCTAGTCCTAAACCACTTCTATGGGTAAGTAAGTCGCGGATGGTAAAAGTTTCTGTAACATATGCATTATACATTTTGAACTCAGGAATATACTTTTTAACCTTGTCATCCCAATGTGTTTTATTTTGATCGACTAAAATGGCTAGTGCTGCGCTAGTAAAGGCTTTGCTATTTGATGCTATTCCAAAATTAGTGGCTGAATCTACTTTTTCTGAACTATTGATGTTACGTACACCATAACCTTTGGAATGAATAATAGTTCCGTCCTTAACAACAGCTACAGCTATTCCAGGGACATCAAAAGCTTTCATTGTTTGTTGCGTGACTTCATCAATTTTTTGAGAAATAGACTGAGCTTTTAGTGGGAAAATACTTAGGCACAATGCGGCAATACACCAGAATTTATTCATTATGTAATTAATTAAAATTGCGTTGTCTTTTTGCTTCAAAAATTAAGATAGCCGCCGCTACGGAAACATTCATAGAATCGATTTCACCACTCATCGGAATAATGATGTTTTGGGTGCTTGCTTCACGCCATTCTTGTGTTAATCCAGTTGCTTCTGTTCCAACTACAAAGGCAGTAGCAGCTTTATAATCTTGTGTGTGGTAAGCTGTAGAATCTTGAAGTGTTGCACAAAAAATATTGATGTTTCTCTTTTTTAAAAAGGAAATAGTTTCTTCGGAAGTTGCCATCGCTATTTGATTTGTAAACACACCCCCCACGCTTGAGCGAATTATATTAGGATTGTACAAATCACTTTTTGGATTTGCAAGGATTACAGCATCTACATTTGCGGCATCAGCTGTTCTTAAAAGGGCACCAATATTACCTGGTTTTTCAGGAGATTCTGCAATTAGAATTAAAGGATGATCACTTAACTTTAAATCGTCAAGACATAGTTCTTTTGTTTCTGCAATTGCTAAGATACCTTCTGTAGTATCTCGATACGCTAATTTGTGATATACTTCACGAGATATTTCGATAATCTCTGTTTCGGAACTAGCAAATGGGAGTGCCTCCTCGAAAGGGGTAAGTTCAGGGAAAAATAATAAGGTTTTAAGAATGTAAGCGCCTTTTTGTGCGAGTTCAATTTCTCTTTTTCCTTCTATAAGGAATGTTTGACTTTGTTTTCTAGCACGTGACTTTTCTTGTAATTGTACTAGGGATTTGATGTATGCGTTTTGAGGACTCTCTATTTTTTTCATTCTTTTATAACTTATAAAATGCCTTTCGCTTTGATTTCTAGGTATTTGTTTATGGTGTTTATCGTCAAATCTTCTGGCGGCGTTAATATTGCTTGTATTCCGTATTTATTAAGCTCGTTGACGATTAAACGTTTTTCAAAATTAAATTTTTCTGCGATTGTTTTGTCAAAAATATCTTGAACATTTTCAGCTTTTTTAGACGTCAGTTTATTGAGTTCTGTATTTTCAAAAAAAACTAGTAACAATAGGTGGTTTTTTGCAATAGCTCTCAAATAAGGAAGTTGGCGCTGAAGACCTTCTAAAGTTTCGAAATTTGTAAATATAATAAGCAGTGAGCGGTGCGTGATTTGGTATTTGACATCAGTATATAGTTTCCCAAAATCACTTTCTACAAAGTTTGTTTTCACGCGATATAGTTGCTCCATAATATGGTGGAGTTGTGTTTTTTGGCATGCTGCTTTTATTCGGTTATCAGTTTTTTTTGAAAATGTAAGCAGTCCTACGCGGTCATTTTTCTTTAAAATCACATTGGCTAAGGCTAAAGAAGCATTAATTGCATAGTCAAGCAAACTAAGTTCTTTAAAGGGCATTTGCATCACGCGCCCTTTGTCGATGATGATGAAGATAGATTGCATGTTCTCGTCTTGATATTGGTTAACCATGAGCTGGTTTTTCTTAGCTGTTGCTTTCCAATTTATCGTACGAATATCATCTCCTGGCACATATTCTTTGATTTGCTCAAATTCTGTAGTATGTCCTATTTTTCGAATTTTCTTGAAGCCAAATGGGAGTTTGTTTTTAGCAAAAGCTATTAAATCATACTTTTTCATTTGAATAAAAGAAGGGTAGCACGAGATGGTTTTGTCTTGCGAAAATATAAAGTGTTTTGCAAGCAGTTTCAATGGAGAATTGACGTAAATATTCATTTTGCCAAAGTGATATTCTCCACGAAAAGTAGGACGTAAGGTATGTTGTAAATGATCTTCCCCTTTTTTACCTAAAGATCTTTTTATTGAAAAATTGCGTATCTGAAATTGAAAGGGAATTTCATCAATAATTTCGTAATCAATCTTGAAAGAGTATTTGTTTAGGATATGAATTTTTATAGGATTCTCATCTCCATTCGATAATTTTTCAGGAAGTACTCTTGTTGCGTTAATTCCATTTTTAGAGCTATAAAAAAGAAGGCTGAAGTCAACTAAAATGGTTATTGCAAAAATTAAAAAAGATGCCCAAGCTCCAAAATATAATATAGGAAATAGGAAAGATAAAATAAACAACCCAATTAAAAATAGGATTGCATAATAGAATCTTGGCAGGACATAGAGCTTTTTTAGATTTTGAAACATAATTTAAACTTATCTAGGGATATCGATAGATTCCATTATTTGATGAATAATTTCGGCAGCTGTTAAGCCTTCCATTTCTCGTTCTGGGGAAACAATAATTCGATGTTGTAAAACTGGAACTGCGGCTTCTTTAATATCTTCGGGAGTCACAAAATCACGATTTTGAATAGCTGCAAAAGCTTTTGATGCATTTAAGATAGCAATAGAAGCTCTCGGTGAAGCGCCTAGATATAATAGTGGATTTGTACGGGTATTTGCTACAATTTTAGCGATGTATTCGATCAAGTTTCTTTCTACAATGATTTGTTTTACCAAATTTTGAAATTCGATAATTTCGCTAGGATTAATTACTTTTTCAATTAAATCTTCTTTGCGATTACCTTGTAATTCATGTTCTTTTTCGATGATTTTTATCTCCTCATCTACGCTTGGATAATCAATGATGATTTTAAATAAAAACCGGTCTAATTGTGCTTCTGGTAAACGATAAGTTCCTTCTTGTTCAATGGGGTTTTGCGTAGCAATTGCCAAAAAAGGTTCCGTCATTTTATACGTTTTTCCATCAATCGTTATTTGACGTTCCTCCATAACTTCAAATAAAGCGGCTTGCGTTTTAGCAGGTGCACGGTTGATCTCGTCAATGAGTACCATATTAGAGAAAATAGGACCTTTCTTAAACTCAAATTCAGATGTTTTGACGTTAAAAATAGAGGTTCCTAAAATGTCAGAAGGCATTAAGTCCGGAGTAAATTGGATGCGACTAAAATCCATTGCAATAGTTTGTGCCAAAAGTTTCGCCGAAAGTGTTTTAGCAACTCCTGGTACACCTTCTAGTAAAATATGGCCATTAGCCAAAATAGCGACAAGTAATTGATTTACAATTTTTTCTTGGCCAACAATAACTTTGTGTATTTCTGCTCGAATGGCATTGATTTTTTGTTGTAGAGGGTTTAAATCTAAACGAGATTCGAAATGTAAATTTTCTGAAGTATTTGCGTTTTCCATAATCTTTAATTCAATATTTTTTCGGTAGCGCGATTAATCGCGATTAAATCTTCTTCATTTGCTTGAGTGGGGTTTGCTTGGAAGTTTGTTACCAATTGTACCCAGTGAATTATATCTTCTTGTTTTTTGCCTGATTTTGCCTGATAGTTCTCAATAAAAACCTGATCTAATTTATGAGTATCAACGTAATATATTCGTCTGATTTTTTCCAAAGTATATGTGATTCTTTTTTGAATGATATCTTCATAATCTTTACTCTGGATGTATAAATTAGAAACTGTTTTGGTAAACTCTAAGGTAGTGTTTTTAATAGGTATTTCGATAGGAATAATACGTTGTTTGCGTTTGGCCGTAAAAAAGACGAATAAAATTAAACCTATTAAAAAGAAATACCAAGCCCATTTTAACGCTTCGTTAGTTAAAATAAAGCGAAGGATTGAACTCGATTGAGAAACTTCGTTTTCAAGTTTATCTACAGACCAATAAATATTCCCTTTAGGTAGATACGAGAGAACGTTCTCTACATAGATGTGATTGTTGCTATTTAAAAGAGAATAATTACTAAAAGCCAACGGTTGGCTGTGTAAGAATAAGGTACCCTTTCCCTGCTTAATTTTGATGAAGTTAGGTACATCGGACTCATAGTTGTTTTGCAAACCCAATACTTCAAAAGAATTTCTTACGCTATCTGGCAAATAAAAATACGATTGTATAAAGGCTTGGTCTAAAACAAATTTTGAAGTTGAGAGGTTTTTATTAGTTGTCCAAACACTTGTATTATTGTTCGTAATGCTTCCATAGATTTTATTTAATTCAAAACCTAAGGTATCTTCTAAAGCATAGTTAAAACGGGAATTACTCCAAAAGACAGTATTTCCCTGTTCGATTAGTTGAAGGATGTTTTTTAGAGCACTTGCTCCTACATTATCTGAATAATCGATAAAAAGGAAACTACTATTGGTAAGTGTGTCTAGTTGTATTTCTTCTAAAAACTCATAAGGAGTTTGTTTAAAGCTAATGATGTTATTGTCTTTGAGAAGGGTAGGGAGCTCTTTATTCAGAATATAGAGACCAAAGGGATCTTTACTGTTTATAGATAGATTTGGAGACCAATTTATAGGTTTGGTCTCATTCATTTCCACAACAGCTACAATACCTATGATAAGTAGAAGAAAGATGAAATATTTTTTTAGGGTACTATTCATATTTCAACTTTTTTAAAAATGTTTCAAAAGAGGTTTTGGCTTGTGAAAAACTTTCGGAATTAATATCAAATTCTCCATACCAAATATTGTTATATAAATAGGAAAGATATTGAAAGTCTTGTTTGACAGTTTCCTCTTTAATTTCTATTAAGTAATCGGAATTTGTTTTCTCTAATTCCCAGACAATCAATTCTTTTTTTGATAGTGATTGTAAGGTCCATAAATAGTAATATCGAATAGCTAATCTGTATTCTTGTTTATTTTCTGTTTCACTTAATAGTTTTGAGAAATTCGTATTTTCTAAATCTTTTTCGATTTCATCATAAGCTGTAGTTACCTTTTTCTGTTTCTTTTTCAGAAACCAGTAAGCTTCTTTTTGTATAACCGCGCGAATAATAAAGTACAATAACAAACCTATAATTAGGAATGAACCAATACGCATTAGTACAAAAATAGTTTTGCTTTGGGAGGAACCTAATTTTAAAAATGAATAAAAACGTCTTTTTAACTCTTCTATTTTTTGTTTAAGAAGCGTCCATAAACCTTCTTTGTTTTCCTCATCATAATTAAAGTCCGACGTATCATATTTGTTTTTATAATTTTCTTCAAACTTTTTTTGCTCAATACTTGAAGAGTCGTAAAAGTATGGAATCGTATCATTTGATGTGAAATCATAGTGCTTTTGAATCACTTCAGAAGATGTCGTCTCGATAGATGCAGGTTGTGCAGAGCAAACTATTGATGTGAAAAATATAAAAAAAGGAGTTAGATTAGTTTTCATCCGATTTTCCAATTTCGTCGATTTGAGAGTAAGATGTTACGTTTTCTGCTCGTTCACGTGAGCTGTAATAAATTAAACCTTGATTTATTAGTAATAAGTTGTTTAATACAAAACCTAATAAAGTAGATACTACAACAGTAACGGCCATTATAATTCCAAAAGTAGTTCCAATATCACCTTCAGAACTTCCATTTTCTATAGTAGTAAATAATTCTATGTAATAGTAAACCTGTGGAATAAAACTGACAATTCCGGTAACAACTTGTATAATCATATACATAACTAAAGTAGCTATAATAGTTGGCCAAAAATTAGCGCGAATCATATCAAAGGCACGTCCGTAGGCGGTAAAGAATGAAGCCTTGTTGTTGATGTACTCATAATAAGCAAGCGTTGTCCAAGCAACTGAACCCACTGCAACAATAATAATGAGTGGAATACCAATCAGTAAGAATACTAAAGCTATAGAAATTGCGAAAACAATAAATAATAAAGGAACAATAATAAAGGTGGTTCCAAGAATAAAAATAATAATCCTACCAATATTTTTTTTAATTTGATTTAGAAAATTCGAAGGGGTTTTTTCACCTCCGTCAATCATATTTTGTAAATATATTACAGGGTAAGTATATGCTATGGCAGAAAATAGAATAGAAACTAAAACAAGAATTAGTACCAAAGGGCCAATAAAAGTGAAGTTCGTATTTGCAAATTCATCAAATTCAGAATTTGCATTTAAAAGACCAGAAAAAAGATTTTTACCTAAAAAGTAAGAACAAAGTAGCATAACGATGAGTAATCCACCATTTAAGATTAAGTAATTTTTAAAATACGTTTTTCCTTCTATTTTAAAAAAGCTAAAGGTGTCGTTTATGTATGCGTTTAAATCTCTTTTTTTAAATATTTCGAACATCGTTTCTTGATTTTATGAGTGAATGGAATTGTAGACTTTTTTTGGATAGATTATGAAATAATAGAATATCAAACTAAATGTTCCGAAAATGATTAAATAATTAATAATATCAGGCATTTGTTGAGCATATCTTGTAATAAAACCTTCAATGAACCCTGCTATAATGGTAAAGGGAACAGTAGCCAAAAATATTTTTAATCCATTCTTAAAGCCTCTTTTAAGCGAGTGAATTCTTGAAAAAGTTTTAGGAAATAGAATGCTACCGCCTAAGATAAAACCAGCGAAAGCTTCTATTATCATCGAAGTAATTTCTAAAGCTCCATGAAGCCATATACCTCTAAAACTTTCCATAAAAGTGTTATGTTGGATAAAAAAGTATTGAAAAGCACCTAGCATGATACCATTATACATCATAAATAGAAATGTGCCTAAACCAGCAAAAATACCAAACAAAAAGAAGCGCAAACCAACGTAAAGATTGTTTATTGTAATAGCTATAAAACTTCCCCAATTGCTACCTGATTTATAGATTCCCATTGGATCACCATTTTTAATGTTTTCTAAAGTTTGATCTACATATCCATTTCCTAAAATTAAGCGTACAAAATCAGGATCATATTTTGCCGAAAGTACACCGATGCCTAGAATTATAAAAAAGATTAAAAAACTAAATTTTAAATAATTTTTATATTCATAAACTAAAAGAGGAACTTCTGTTTTAAAAAAATAAACAACTCGATTTTCTTCGATGCGTTTGGTTTTGTATATTTTTTGGTAAGTTTGTGCAGCTAAATAATTTAAGTATAGTGTAACTTTGCTTTTCGGGTAATACGTTTGGGCATAAGATAAGTCATTCATTAATTGAATGTACAAATTCGCTAAATAATCAGGCTTTGTTTTTGAACTGCCAAAGATAGCAAGTTCGTATTCCAGCCATTTATCTTTATTTTGTTTTATAAATATAACTTCTCTCATAGAAAGGCTAAAATATAACATATGACTCAATTAACCATCAATACAACACAAAATGTTAAAATTAATTTTGAAGTCGCTTCTTTGTTTTCCAGAGGAATAGCTTGTTTGTTGGACTATTTGTTTAAATTTTTATACGTTATTTTTATAGTATTAATTTGGAATAAGTTTTATATCACTACTTGGTTTTCTGATGAATTCTCAAGAAGTGCTTTTATTTTATTGTTGTTGTTTCCGATATTTTTTTATTCTCTTTTTTTTGAAGCTTTTATGCAAGGTACAACGCCAGGAAAAAAAATAATGAAGATCAAAGTGATAAAAATTGATGGATATCAAGCAACGTTTGTTGATTATTTAGTTCGATGGATCTTTCGATTAATAGACCTTATGATTGGTGGTGGAATTATTGGGGTAGTCATGATCGCAATTAGTGATAAGGGACAACGTTTAGGTGATTTAGTAGCAGGAACCTCGGTCATATCTATAAAAAACACTCATCAGTTAGCTGCTACAATCTATCAAGAGTTGGAACAAGAATATAGCCCAGTTTATATTCAAGCGTTGCAATTATCGGATAATGATATTCGATTAATTAAAGAGGTTTTAGAAGATTTTAGAAAAACACGTGATTATAAACTTTTGGATAAATTGACGGTTAAGGTAGAGCATGTTTTGGGCGTCTCTCGAAAAACATCTTCACAACTCGAATTTATTAATACCGTTTTAAAAGATTATAATTTTTTAAGCCTTCAGGGGTAATTTACTTGTAACTTTATTATGAATTTATTTTCAATCCTAGATTTACTAGGAACCATGGCATTTGCAATTTCAGGTGCATTAGCAGGAAGAGAGAAACGTTTGGATTTGTTTGGTATTCTAACTTTAGCTTTTGTTACAGCTATTGGAGGAGGGACATTAAGAGATGTTATTATCGGTATAACACCCGTAACTTGGTTAACAGATCTGAATTATTTCTACACCACAATTTTAGGGACTCTTTTGGCAATTGTTTTTTATAAACGATTAGAATACTTACGTGTATCTTTATTTTTGTTTGACACGATCGGATTGGCGGTTTTCACATTAATAGGTATTGAAAAGGGGATGAGTGTAGGTTTACATCCTATTATTTGTATCACTTTAGGTACAATTACGGCTTGTTTTGGAGGTGTAATTCGCGATATTCTAAGTAATAAGATTCCAATAATCTTCAAGAGGGAGATTTATGCAACGGCTTGTATTTTTGGAGGTGGTGTATACTATTTGCTTTATCATTTTAATATAGATAAAGATTTAAGCTATTTAATGACTTCAATAGCGATTTTTAGTATTCGTATTTTGGCAGTAAAAAGACATTGGAAATTACCTTTTTCCCAAGCTTAATTTATCTGAAAAGTGAAGTAGGTTTGAAATGATCATAACAAGTAACACTCCAATAAAATTCAACCAAAGAAAACTTACGATATCAGTAAAATAAATGATTATGACGATTATTTGTGATAGTAATGCTCCCCAAAACACCGCATTTGAGCTTAGGTATTTCATGAATAAAGCAACTAAAAAAACACCTAATAAAACGCCATAGAATATTGATCCCACAATGTTTACAAGTTGTATAAGGTTTTCAAATAAAGGAACCATACATCCGATTACGATAGCAATTGCTCCCCAAATAGCGGTAAAAATCTTTGTAGCTCTTAAATAATGTGTTTCTGAATGCTGTTTTTTACTATTTCTCTTATAAATATCGTTTACAGTTGTTGCGGCTAAGGCATTTAGTTCTGAGGCAGACGCACTCATCGCAGCAGACAAAATAACTGCTAACAATAATCCAACAAGCCCTTTCGGAAGAAAGTTTATAATGAAGTATAGAAATACATAATCTTTATCATTGGTTTCAGCATCTGGATTGGCCATTAAAATTATTTCTTTAGCTTCTTCTCGCAATTCTTTCTCTTTACTTGCTAAAGAAACCATCTTTTCTTGCAATATTGGGTTGTTATAATCTTGGTATAACTGGCCTGTGTACAAAATGCTTATTTCTTTTTTATCTTTTAATACTTCATTAAATTCAGATTCTATAGTTGCGTATTGTTTTTTGTAGCTAGAGCTTTCTACTTTCGTAACATTAGAAGGATTAAAATGTAATGGAGTAGAATTAAACTGAAAGAAAACAAAAACTAAAACTCCAATTAATAAGATGAAAAACTGCATTGGAATTTTAAGCAGCCCATTTATTAGCAGTCCTTTTCTACTTTCAGAGATTGATTTTCCAGTTAAGTATCTTCCAACTTGTGTTTGATCCGTTCCAAAGTAAGCGAGCATTAAAAAGAATCCTCCTGTAAGTCCATTCCAAAGTGTGTAGCGTTCGCTAGGATCTGTAGAGAAATTCAGTAGTTCCATTTTGTCATTTGCTGCTGCAATACCCAATGCGTTGGTGAAACTCAAACTATCAGGGAAACTGTTTATGATGATAAAAAAGGCAACAAACATTCCTGTCATGATGATGAATATTTGTTGTTTTTGTGTAATTAGGATTGCTTTTGAACCTCCTGTAACGGTGTAGATTAAAACTAAAACACCAATACTAATAATCAGGACTTTAAGATTCCAACCTAATAAAGACGATAATATAATAGATGGAGCGTAAATTGTAAAACCAATAACAAGACCTCTTTGCGTTAAAAAGAGAAGTGTTGCTAGACTTCGCACACGGATATCGAATCGTTTTTCTAAGAATTCATAGGCTGTGTATACATTGTATTTGTAAAAGGCAGGAATGAAAAATAGGCAGATGAAAATCATTGCCAAGGGAAGTCCAAAGTAAAATTGGATAAATCCCATTCCGTCGTGATAGGCTTGTCCAGGTATAGATAAGAAAGTAATAGCACTTGCTTGCGTTGCCATAACAGAAAGTGCTACGGTCCAACTAGGACTTTGTCTGTTCGCTAATAAATAGTCATTAAAGTTCTTATTCTTACGTGTTTTTATGGTTCCATAAATAACGATGAATAAAAGGGTACATGAAAGTATAATCCAATCTAAACGCTGCATAATCTAGAGGTATAGTTGCATTAAAAAATAGAAAAACAAAAGATATAGAATGTTGACTAATAATACGATGTTATACCCGCGCTTCCATTCTAATGAGGCAATAAAATCTTTTAGTTTTTTCATTTTTAGAGTTCAAAAAAGGCTAATAATGATATGATTATTAGCCTTATTATAAAGCTTTTTTGTTTTATATAGCCTCAATATTTATGCCATTTAATTTACAACATGGGATTGTTGTCTAAGCTGTCTTTTTTTAGAATTACAATTCCTTTTTGCAATAATAAATTATTCGGATAAGAGATATGTTCTCCGTCTTTTGTTATTAATAGAGTATAAAACGCTTTGATGTCTAATATATGTGCTTCAATAGGGAAATCCTTATCCTGGATACGGATGCAATCTCCGATTTTAAAAGGAAAAGAAAAAAACAATAATACTCCAGCAGTAACATTACTTAGTAAAGACCATTGTGCAAACATTGCAACTCCAATTACCGCAAAAACTGAGGTGAATAGAATGTAAATGTTTTCTGCTTTAACTCCCCAAATGGTAAATATCACTAAGATTAAAAGCAATAGCAATAAAATATTGAAAGATCGGATAACCACGAGAGCTCTAGAATCTTTAATCTGCGAATTATTCGAAAAGCGAATAACTACTTTTTCTACAACTTTTTTTGCGATAAAGTAAAGCGCAATACTGATGCAGCTTATAATGATTTCAGGATAAAATTGATGTATATTCATAATTTAGAGCTAAAGGAATGCGTGTAATTCTTTTACTAATTTTTCGGTTGGTAAGCCTACAACATTTGAATAGGATCCTTTGATTTCTTCTATGCCAACCAATCCTATCCATTCTTGAATACCATAACTTCCTGCTTTGTCAAATGGTTTATAGTTGGTAATATAATAATCAATTGTTATTTCGTCTAAAGTAGTAAATGTAACGGCTGTAACAGCGTGAAAAACTACTGTTTTTTCAAGTGATTTTAAGCATACCGAACTGATAACTTCATGTGTTTTTCCAGATAGGCTCTTCAGCATATTGAAGGCTTCTTGATGGTCTTTAGGTTTTCCTAAGGCTTGGTTTTCGTGCCATACAATAGTATCGCATGTAATGGCGATTTGCAAGGTATTGTCTAGTATGATTGCTTTTGCTTTTTCCAAGGCGATATGATCCGTTATAGCTGCTCCTTTTAAAGTATCAGGAAAGCTTTCGTCACTATTGGGGCTTTGAATTTCAAAAGATAAATTTAATTCTCTAAGGTAATCTTGTCTGCGTGGTGATTGCGATCCGAGAATTAACTGTTTTCCTTGTAGTTTTTCGTGTAACAACATAAGTAAAGGCTTAATCGAATTTGGCTTCAAAGTGTTCAAACCATTTTTTTTGTGTTTTCATTACTTGTTCGATAACATCTCTAACAGCTCCTTTTCCTCCTTGAATATGGGATATGTATTTTGATATTTTCTTTATTTCAGGTGCTGCGTCTTGAGGACAGGTTGGTAAAGCAACTTTTTGCATCACGTGAAAATCAGGGATATCATCACCCATATATAAAATGTGGTCAGGATTGATATTGTTTGTAGCGATATATTCTTCAAATACTTTTACCTTATTTGGAACTCCTAAATGTATGTCGGTTACACCTAAATTTTTTAAGCGTATACGAACACCTTCACTACTTCCGCCTGAAATTATACAAACTTTATAACCTTGTTCAATAGCCGCTTTTATAGCATAACCATCGCGGATATACATATCTCGTAAAAGTTCACCTTGTTGTGTTACGTGAATATTTCCATCGGTTAGGACACCGTCAACATCAAAAATAAATGTATTGATGTCGTTCATAAGTTCTTTAAAGTGTTTTGACATTATTTGCTTTGAATTGATTTTGTTAATATTGCGTAAATTTCTTTTTTATTTTTCTCTTGAAGTAAACTCAAGTGTTTTTCAATTGTCTTTTCATCCCTCCGAATTGCTGGGCCTGTTTGAGCTTCTTTTGGACTTAAAAACGTTACTTTACTAGCTGTTTCTTGTATAAGAGGTTTTAAAATCTCAAAAGGAACTTTGTTTTCTTTACAAACTTCTTCTCCTAAAGTATACATATGGTTAGAAAAATTGCATACAAATACGGCAGCTAGATGAATGCTTTTGCGCTGATCTGAATTAATAAAATAGACTCGCTCAGAAAACAAAAGAGCTAGTTTTTCTAGAGTTTCTAAATCATTTTGATTTGTTGCTTCAATACAAAAAGGAATCTTGCTAAAATCTAAAGTTTTGTCTTTTGAAAATGTTTGTAACATATAAAAAACCCCAGCTCTGTGTTTTGAGCTAATACTTTGCATTGCAGCTGTTCCAGAAACATGAACAACAAATTGATCTTGGAGTGGTATAGCAGCACTTACTTCAGCAATAGCGTCGTCAGAAACAGCAATGATAAAAAGATCTGCTGGTTTTAACTCGTGAATATCATTTGTAAGTTTATCCTCGGTTACTAAATCGAGCAGATGATTTGTATTTCTTGCGTATATTTGTTGTAATTCTATATCGTCTTGTTCTAGGATATTTAAAATAAGATGATGCGCAACATTCCCAGAGCCTAAAATAGTTATTGTAGTCATAGTGCTAAATTACTGCTTTTTTATTGCTTTCAAATTAAAAAAAGAATTCATTTCTATGAAAAAAGATATTTCAAATTTACAAGATATTCAGTTGTTGGTCGATACCTTTTATGGTAAAGTAAGAGAGAATAAATTGATTGGACCTATTTTTGAAGCGAAGATACAAGAGCGCTGGCCAGAGCATTTAAGCAAAATGTATTCTTTTTGGCAAACGGTACTTTTAGAAGAGCATACTTATTCAGGTCGTCCATTTCCGCCGCATTCACAATTACCTATTGGGCAAGAACACTTTGATGCTTGGTTAATGATTTTTAAAGAAACCGTAGATTTTTTATTTGAAGGACCTCTTGCTGAAGAAGCAAAATGGCGTGGTGCTCAAATGGGGAAAATGTTTTTGAGTAAAATAGAGTACTTTAGAGATTATACTGGCAAAACGATGCTTTAATTCAGTCCTAAC
The DNA here is from genome assembly GCA_030151565.1 of Flavobacterium sp. Classification (GTDB taxonomy): domain Bacteria; phylum Bacteroidota; class Bacteroidia; order Flavobacteriales; family Flavobacteriaceae; genus Flavobacterium. The sequence continues at coordinate 52,664 of JASLDM010000043.1, forward strand.
TGTTTGTTTATATTGGTGTCAAACAAATTCACAAAAGGATTATTGATTGTTCCATCGCTATTAAGGATGATGGAACGATGAATTTTAGTAATTATCCATTTGTCCTTCATTGATTGGAAGTCTGTTGTTCTTAGTTCTAGGATACCGCTTCCAGCATAAGTTTGTATTTGGTTGATCCATTCCTCTTGGTCAGCATCAATATTAATTGCAATAATTTGAATGTTTGGAAGTTCTTCCAAAAGACGTGCTGCTTTTCGATGTGCGGTGTCAAAATGGGCTAAAGCTCCTTTGGACCAAACAAATATAATGGTAGGTTTGTTGATGAGTTTGTTGATCGAAACCGTATTGCCTTCTTTGTCTATGAGATCTATTTCAGGAAGGCGTTTTTCTTGTTTTAACGTTTGTATTGCTTTTTGAATTTGTAAAATCTCATTATGTTGATTTTTGTCTGTAGATAATTCGAAATAACGTTTTAAGAATCGTTCGTTATTACTGATGTTTTGGTCATCTAACAAATACATAAAGGCAATGTTGTCTAAAATAGCATTCTTAACCTTTTCATTGTAAATAAGTGTATCTACAATGTTGAGCTTTTCAACATTCTTATCAAAGTTGGTTTCGCTGTTAAATTCAATTTCCGACTGCTCTACTTCAGAATTCAGCATAATGGCTAAATACTTGGTGAAAGCAGAAAACTTTATAAGTCCTTCATTATTAAATTCAATTCGTTTTCTAAAATCATAGTAGTTTTTAGGAAGGTCTTTTCTAATGTCTTCTTGTTGTCTAATAAGATGGGCAATTGGATAAATCTCTTTTTGTGAAAAGAAATGAAGATCCAACATTGTTTTTGCATATAGATCAAATCCTTTGCTCCAGCCGATTTCGGCTTTATTTCTCAAATAATATGATGTTCGGGCTGCATGTGCGGAATCTGTTTTCTTTAAAAATTCATCAACAGGCGCGTCATAGTATTCATAAAGTTTGTTTTTATCAACTAAATTACGCGTGTTTAGGCTCATTAAGAAATTGTTCTTTTCTTTTCCTCTTCCCGAAAAAATGATGGAATGATCAAAATCACGGGTGTTCAAACGAACGTTTAAGCTATCGTTTTTTTCGAAATATACATATTGAAACTCAGGATTGTGTTTGTAGATATACATTCCAGGAGTTAGGGAGTCAAATTTTTTAGAGAACTTGTTATTTTTGTCAAGATATAAGGTGTCTAAAACAGTATCATCTTTGCAAAATAAAACAAAGTTTGTTTCTGGGTTTATGATTTCACCTTCAAAATAGGCAGAGTAATCGGTATCCTCAAACTTCTTTTGGCAAGAAGAAAAGACAGATAATAGTAAGATCGAATGTAGTAGGTATAACGAATTCGTTTTTAAAGAATACATTGCTTCTTTAGAGTTTGAAATGATACAATAAGTTGTTTAGAAACAAAAGTAGGTTTTACCTAATTGTTATCTTGTTAAGGGAGCGTTAAATGTTTGTTGTAAGCGTATGAATAAGAAAATAGTTTTATCACTCTTTTTTTATTAATTTTGCACCAAATTAAAATAAACAATAGATGTTAACAGTTTCAAATCTGTCAGTTCAATTCGGAAAGCGAATTTTATTTGATGAAGTAAGTGCAACCTTTACGCAAGGGAATTGCTATGGAATTATTGGTGCTAATGGTGCTGGTAAATCTACTTTCTTAAAAATATTAGCTGGTGAGTTCGACCCGACTTCAGGGCAAGTAATCTTAGAGCCAGGGAAAAGAATGTCTGTCTTGAATCAGAATCACAATATGTTTGATGAGCATACGGTGCTTGAAACTGTGATGATGGGGAATAAAGAGCTCTATGCTGTTAAAAAAGAGATGGATGCACTTTATTTAGATTATTCTGATGAGAATGCAGATCGAATAGGGGAGCTTCAAGTAATCTTTGAAGAAAAAGACGGATGGAATGCGGAATCTAGTGCGGCAACATTGTTGTCTAACTTGGGTATTTCAGAAGAGTTCCATTATACTTTGATGGCAGAAATGGATGGTAAATTAAAGGTGCGTGTTTTATTGGCGCAAGCTTTATTTGGAAATCCAGACGTACTTATTATGGATGAGCCTACGAATGACTTGGATTTTGAAACAATTTCTTGGTTGGAAAATTTCTTAGCTAATTACGACAATACTGTTTTAGTTGTTTCCCACGACCGTCACTTTTTAGATTCAGTGTGTACGCATATTTCGGATATCGATTTTGGTAAAATAAATCATTATTCAGGAAACTATACGTTTTGGTATGAATCAAGTCAATTGGCTGCAAAACAACGTGCACAACAAAATAAAAAGGCTGAAGAGAAGAAAGCTGAGTTGGAAGAATTTATTCGCCGATTCAGTGCTAACGTTGCTAAATCTAAACAAGCAACCTCTCGTAAAAAAATGATTGATAAATTGAAGTTAGATGATATTAAACCATCAAGCAGACGTTATCCAGCTATCATTTTTGAGCAAGAGCGTGAAGCAGGTGATCAAATTTTGAATATTGAAGGACTTGCAGCTTCAACAGATGGTGAGGTTTTATTTAAAAACGTTGATCTGAATGTGGCAAAAGGAGATAAAATTGTAGTGATTTCTAAGGACTCTCGTGCTACAACAGCTTTTTATGAAATTATCAATGGAAACAAAGAGGCTGATGCAGGAAAGTTTGATTGGGGTGTAACAACGAGTCATTCTTATTTACCTGTAGATAATCAGGAGTTTTTCAACAATGATTATACTCTAGTAGATTGGTTGCGTCAATGGTCTAAAACTGAAGAAGAACGTGATGAGGTTTATGTACGTGGATTCTTAGGTAAGATGATTTTCTCAGGAGAAGAAGCTTTGAAAACAGGACGCGTTTTATCTGGAGGAGAAAAAGTACGTTGTATGCTTTCGCGTATGATGATGCTTAGAGCGAATGTATTGATGTTGGATGAACCTACAAACCACTTGGATTTGGAATCTATTACTGCGTTTAACAACTCTCTTAAAAATTTTAAAGGAACTGTTTTGTTAACTACTCACGATCACGAGTTTGCGCAAACAGTTGGAAATCGTATTTTAGAAATTACGCCTAATGGTGTAATTGATCGCTACATGACTTTTGATGATTATTTAGATGATCCAAAAATTAAAGAACTAAGAGCTAAAATGTATTCTTAAATACAAGTTTCTAAATATTTAAAAGCGGAATAGGATTACTCTATTCCGCTTTTTTTTTTAAAATAAATCTGAAAATTCTTCTTGTTTCAGGTAGTGTTTTATTTACCATCTTGCTTTCTGAGATACAAGGGAGTTTCTTTTGAATATAAAAGAAACGGCTTCTAATCTTTTTATGATGAAATAGTTAAGATTGAAGTGGAATTTGTTTTTTGTTGTTTAAAGGGGTATTTTTCGATTATGAAAAAGAATAAACAAGAAATTAAATTAGGACTTCAAGTAAATAAAAAGCGTGTTGTTCCAAAATCGATAGGGGGCTCTGGAGGTTGGGCAAGAGCCAAGCAGACAACGAGAGCTTTTCCTAGTCCACCAGGACATCATTTTGTAGGTATGCTTTATATTGCAGTACTGTTAGTAGTAGGTGGTGCTTTTCTGGCAGTTTTGCTTTGTACTTTTGCGAATGAATGTCTTTATAGTGGATATTTTGAGCTCTTTTTAGGCTGTATCTTGAGTATAACTCCTATTTGGTTGGCATTGGCTTTTTTATATCCCGTTTTTAATCGTTGGTTAGCCCGAAAAGGGAAATATATAGGAACCGGGAAAGTCATCGCGGTTGATAGCGCGGGAGTTCTTGTAAACAACGACGCGCAACAAAGAGCACTGATAGAGGTTGTTCATGGCAAAGAGTACTATTGGTTTGTAGCAGATCAACACGGATTGTATTTAACTCCAGGAACAAGTGTCAAAGTTTCTTGGCGTAAGGATAAGGCTCAGGTGTGCTGGATCCATAACGTTTAAAATCAATAAATATTTAAAATACAAAGTAGTATGTTTTTTTGCTCTTTACTTAAATGATTGAAGTTGAGCTTCTATATTAGATTTAATTCCATTGTTCCATTCTGATTTTAAAATACTCAATACGGCCGAATCGCGACGACTATTATTGAATCGTTTTACGTCGCTTCTAAGAACGCCTTCTAAGGTGCATCCAATGCTTTTTAAGGCAGCTAAACTACGTTTGTTGGTATTGTCTACTCGAAACTCTATTCGTTCTAAATGAAGGTTCTCAAAACCGTATTTTAATAAAAGGTGTTTGCAATGTTTGTTGATTCCTGATCCTCTAAAAGCTTTGCCATACCAAGTGTATCCCAGCATAGCTGTTTGTTGTGTTGCATTGATGTTGTAGAATCGGGTAGAGCCTACGTAATTATTTGTCGCTTTATCGTAGACTAGAAAAGGTAATCCATGTCCTTGATCACGATCAAGAAGGGCTTGCGTAATATATTTTTGTAGATTTTCTGCTCCTGCGCCACTTACAAATGAATGCTCCCATATTTCGGGTTCATTTAAAGAAAACGGAAGTAGTTTATCAAAATCTTCTTGTGCTAAAGGAGTAAGGCGAACGCGAGCATCTTCTAAAATCATATTTAGTATATTTTAATCCTGAGGAGGAGTGGTTTCTAGGAATTAAAAATACAAAAAAGAATAGATTCGCACGTGATTAAAAATAGTTATTAAAGTTCTAAAGAAAGCGAGAACAGAAAGTGTATAAAAAAAGCCGACTTCTAGAAGTCGGCTTTTGTATTTATTTCTTAAGATGTTTTCGGTATTTAATAAAAGATATCGTTCCTAATATCGCTATAAAACCTAAAGACCACCAGATGATTGTAGGTGTAACAACTTTGTCTCCTTGTGCATAAGAATGCAATCCAGATAGGTAGAAGTTTACACCAAAGTACGTCATCATAATCGAGTAGAAAGCAAGTACACTCATCAAGTTGTAAATCCAAGTTCCTCGCAAAGCAGGTACAAAGCGAGCGTGGATTACAAAAGCATAAATCATAATACTAATCAAGGCCCAAGTTTCCTTAGGGTCCCATCCCCAATAACGTCCCCAACTTTCGTTTGCCCATTGTCCGCCTAAAAAGTTTCCAATGGTCAAAAGAACTAAACCTACTGTAAGCGCCATTTCGTTGATATAAGTGATCTCCTTAATATTCAAGTCCATGATTTTACGGTTTTTGTCTGTTGTAAGAGCCATTAGAATTAAAGCTACAACTCCTAAAATCATTGCTAAGGTAAATGGCCCGTAAGAACCTACAATTACAGCTACGTGGATAATCAACCAATAAGAGTTTAATACAGGTTGTAGGTTCGCAATGGCTGGGTCCATCCAGTTTTGATGTGCTCCCCAAAGAATCATACCACAAACAAATGCTGTTGAAGCAATTGTTAAGTGTGATTTTCTTCCAAAATACAATCCAAAAAGAGCAGTTGCCCAAGCCACGTAAATAACAGATTCGTAAGCATCACTCCAAGGTGCGTGTCCAGAAACATACCAGCGTACAGCTAAACCTAATGTGTGAATGATGAATAAGAATACAGTTAGCCCGCCAAATACTTTGATGATTTTAAGAACAGTTTTACTCGGTTTAACGATTTGTATAATTACAAAAATAAACATAAAGACTGCCACCAACATATAATAGCTGTAAAGTGACTTGAAAATATTGTATTTATTGTATAAAATTTCTGATTTTACACGGTTTTCACTTGGCATCACTTCCGAACCATATTTCTTTTGATACCCATGAATAGATTCTAGAAACTCATCTGCGCTTTTAAAATCTTTAGTTTCAATTCCCTTTAAAAGGGAGGTCATATATAGCGGTAAAATGCTTTTGGTATAGGTAGAATCAATTCCAGTGATTCCAGCTTCATTTAATTCTGCATACGAAACCCATTTATCATTTTCGTGTCCAGGAATTGGGAAAATAGATAAAATACGTCCACTCAGCGCTGCCAACATCAAGTTCACTTTAGAGTCCATGTCAATAAAGTCTTTTTGGAATTGGTTTTTGATTGCTGCGTGATTAGCATCGTCTAAAACAGGACCAATTTTATAGTTCCCTTTTGCATCAAAAAAGTCAACTACCGAAGCGTATTTTGCCTCACTAGATAATCCAATGGTATTTCTTAAACTGTCGTTACCACGTTGCAATTTAATAATTGGAACTTGGTACCACAAGTTTGGGAATTGCGTCATAGATAGGAACGCTTGATCGGAGTTTAGGTTTTTGTAATGATCCGATTTATACACTTTTCTCAATAGCTCCGAAGAAAAAGTGTTAATCGGTTTCATACGTCCAACACCATCTTGAATGACTAAAGAACCAAAACGAGCGGCGTGCTCTGTAGAAACGGTGCTTAATTGAATAAGCGAATCTACTTGTTGAAGCGATGGCATATTGTGTTCGCTGTGGTTTTGAGCAAAAGCACCTAATGAAAAGAACAGTAATAAAGCTGTAAGTAAACTAGCTTTCTTTTCTTTTACTTTATTTAATTTTCTTCTCAAATCGTCAAATCTTGTGTTTTTGTCAAATAAAATCGCTAAAAGACCTAGGTATAGAAATCCGTATCCGATATAGGTAATCCAAGTTCCCCAAAAATCGTGGTTTACTGACAAAATGGTTCCTTTTTCATCTTCGTCAAATTGGGCTTGGAAGAAACGGTATCCTTCATAATCCAATACGTTATTCATAAAAATACGAGCGTCAAATTGTTCGTCAGG